>NZ_PKFA01000015.1:0-95501 GCF_002919275.1 Thermocrispum sp.
CGCCGGATGCCGGGCGCCGGTCCCGCTCGGGTGCCGCACCTGCGGGGCCGCGCTGCTGGTCCGGACGCGCCGGGCCGCGGGCGCGGTCTTCTCGGTCGGCGGGTGGGGTACCGCGGGCGTGACGGCCAGGTGCCGGGTCGCGGTGCCGGTCATGGGGCGCTGGGCCGCGACGCCGGTCACCAGGGGCATCCGCTGCCTGCTGTTTCGTAGCGCCCGGCGACCGCCTGGATGCGCTGTCGGCTCGGGGGACGAACGCCGCTCGCCGGCGGCCCGGGCGGTCCGGAGCGGGTTCGGCATCGTCCGCTTTGCGTTCGGCGGCGTGGGTTCCGGCCACCCGTGACGGCACCGGAGGACGGACCTGCGTGGTCTGTTCGGCGCGCGATTTCCTCGGCTTTCCCGCTGGGCGGTCGGCGCGCCCGGGCACGCCCGACGGCGGGGTGAAGGCGCGGCGCCGCCGTGCGGGTTCGGGCCGCTCGTCCCGTGGGGGCTCGGTCACGCGGGTGCGTTCGCCGACCTCGCCGGGTGACCGGCCGCGCGGCTCGGCGGCGTGGTGTCGCGGTGGTTCGGTTTCCGCCGTCGGCCGCCGGAGACCGAGGCGGGGTGCTCGCCGGCCGGATCGGGAACGCTGAGCGCCGTCGTCGTCCTGCACTCAGTGCTCCCCTCTGCTCACACCATCTGATACACGGCGAACTCTTCCGCGTTGGTTGCCTGTGTGTTACACGCCGTCGGCATTCGGTTCGTTACCGTACGGATATCACCGCAATGGAGCAGAACACAATGGCGCGGTCCAACGCTGTGACGAAATCGCTGGTCGGTGTGCCCAATCGCGCCGTTACCGGTCACCGTCGCCGGTGTTCGCCAGCTTGATCGTGTCGGCCATCCGATAGCTGACCGCGTTGCGGCCGGCGCGTTTTGCGGCATAGAGGGCTTCGTCGGCCAGCCCGAGACACAGTTCGGTGTCGGCCGGGTAGTCGCCGCCGCCGATGTGGACCACGCCCGCGCTGATCGTCACCCGGAGATCGGGTGCCAGCATCGTCCACGGATGCGCGGCCACCCGGCGGCGCGTCCGTTCCACGCAGCTCACCGCGGCTTGCGCCGTCGTTGCCGGCAGGACGAGCACGAATTCCTCACCGCCGTACCGGGCGCAGAAGCCGCCGTTGGGCAGTTCGGATTGCAGCAGCCGGACCACTTGGCGCAGTACGCGGTCGCCGATCAGGTGCCCGTGCCGGTCGTTGACGTCCTTGAACAGGTCCAGGTCGACGAGCGCGACCGCAATGCCGGGGCTGCGCGGGTCCGCGGAATGCTCGGCCAGCAGTTCCGCGAGCCGTTGGTCCAGATAGCGGCGGTTGTACGCAGCGGTCAGCGAGTCGCGCATGCTGGCGTGCAACGCGGCCGCGTGGGCGCGGTGCAGCTCGGCCACCTGCATCCGGAACTGCTCGGGAACGACCGGGCCGGCGTTCTCGGCCTCGCGCGCCAGGCGCAAGGCCGCGTGCATGTGCGAGTACGCCCGCTTCCAGTTGCCCTGGACGGCCAGCAGCTTGGCGATCGACTCGTGCAGCGCGATCAAATCGGCCGGTGATGCGCCGTTGCCGTTCGGCCCCAGTTGCGGGTGGCCTGCTGCCGACGACAGGGCGGAAGCGGTTGGAATGCGACTGGCTTCCGGTCCATGCATCCGCGCCCCGCCTCCCTGATGTTCGTAATGTGTTTCGACGGATTCGCGAATGCGCTTGAGGTGCCGTCCCCCGTGGTGGCGAGAACATCACTCGATCGGCGGGTGAGCGTGGTCACAGTCGTGCTCTCGATCGGTGCGGCCGCGCCGACGCCACCCGCAGTTCTCGTGCGCCTTCCCCAGTTCCACCGACCGGCCCCCAGCGGCCGGGACAGCGCCCAGCAACACCACCCGGACACCGCGGCTTCTCCAGCTCACGGATGCCGGTGCACGGTCACCGAACCGCTGGTTCCCGGGTCGCCACCAGGCGTTCGACCAGCCCGTACCGGAACCGTTCGACCTGCTGCACGGTGTAGCCGCGGGCTTGGACCGACAGCAGGGGACGTCGCCGGAAGTTCTCCCCGGCCAGCGGCACCGTGATGCGCTCGAGGAGCCATTGCCCGGCGCGCAGGAATCGGTTCGTGGAGACGACGTGGTCGACGAGGATGAGCCTGCCGCCGTCGCGCAGCACCCGGTCGATTTCGTCCAGGGCGGCTTCGTGGTCCGGGATGGCGCACAGGCCGAACGTGCACACCACCGTGTCGAAGCTGTCGTCGGCCAGGGGGAGGCGCTGAGCGTCGGCTCGCAGCAGGGTGATCGGGCGTCCGAGGCCGGTGGCTCGCCGTTCGGCCAGGGCGAGCATCTGTGCGCTGAAGTCGATGCCGGTGAGCCGCACGTCCGGCGGGTAGTGGGGCAGGTTGAGCCCGGTGCCGACGGCGACCTCGAGCACGTTGCCGCGCGCCTGCGAGCACGCCCACGACCGCGAGTCGCCGAACAGGCGCTTGTCCCAGCGCATCATCTCGGCGTCGTAGCGTGCGGACTGGCGGTCCCAGTACCGCGCCCAGCGTGTCCGGTTCATCGCCTGCTCACCCTGGCCGCCAGGTCGGGAAGGGTACGTGCCGAGGTCAGCAGGAACTCGTGGCACAAGTCGATCAGGCCGTCCCGGTCCAGGTCGAGGCCGCCGTCCAGCCAGACCAAGATCATTTCCGCCACGCCGCCGGTGAACAGCAACGCGAAGGCCTGCCGCACCACTTCGCTGTCCGGCGGCATGTCGAGCAGGGTCGCGGCTTGCTCGGCGACGACGTCGGCGATGGTGCGCATCGCGCGGAACCGCAGCCGCATCAACGTCTCGCTGGCGTGCGCTTCGGCGAAGACGAACCGGGCCCGCCTGGGGTCGTCGGTGAACGCCCTGATGATCGTGGCCACGCCCGCGTGCGATTTCGCGGCGAGGTCGTCCGGCGCTTCTCGCACCGCACGCAGCGTCTTCTGCAATGCGTCGTCGACCAGTTCGGCGTGCACCGCCGCGGCCAGTTCGTCGAGGTCGGCGAAGCTTTCGTAGAAGAAGCGCGGGCCGACCCGGGCCCGTTCGCACACACCGCGCAGCGTGGTCTGCGCCCAGCCCTGGGTGCCGATGAGCTCCAGCGCCGCGTCCATCAGGCGGCGCCTGCGCTGGGCGCGCCGTTCCTCGGCGGTCGCTCCGCGATAGATGCCCGTCGCCGCTCTGGTCACCTCGCCGAGTCTGCCACACGGGCGATATTAGGAAACGAATGTTTACGGAAACGTTTGATTCCGCTATGGTGCGCATCACGCCTGATGTTGGAGGGCCGATGACAGCGACGCTCGCATCAACGGTGAAGTCGACGGTGGTCCGCCGCGTGCACACCACCCTGGCCACGGCGTCGAAGCGGGTGCAGGCGCCGGTGCAGCCGCTGGCCACGCCGCCGCCCGGCAGCGGGCTCGAACCGGTGCTCGGCGACGCCGGTCCGCCGCTGCTCGGCTACTCGCTGGTGGTGACCAGCGACCTGCTCAGCTTCGCCAGGGAGCGGTACCGGCGGTTCGGGCCGGTGCACTGGGTCGGCGGATTCGGCACCAAGATGGTGATCGTGCTCGGCCCGGAGCCGATCGGCCGGGTGCTGGTGAACCGGGACAAGGCGTTCGCCAACGGCCCCGGGTGGGAGTACTTCATCGGACCGTTCTTCCACCGCGGCGTGATGCTGATGGACTTCGACGAGCACCATCGGCATCGGCGGATCATGCAGCAGGCGTTCACCAGGGACCGCCTGCTCGGCTACCTGGACGTGATGAACCCGGCCATCGCGCGCGGCCTGGCGCAGTGGCAGCCGCGCGGCCGGTTCCCGATCTATCCCGCCCTCAAGCGGTTGACGTTGGACATCGCCACCGAGGTTTTCGTCGGCGGCAAGCTCGGGCCGGAGGCGGACCGGCTGAACGAGGCCTTCGTGGACACGGTGCGCGGAGGCCAGGCGCTGATCCGGGCGGATGTGCCCGGCGGGATCTGGCGGCGAGGCCTGCGTGCCAGGCGGCAGCTGGAGCGGTACTTCGCCGAGCGCATCCCGGCCAAGCGGGCGGGCGGCGGCAGCGACCTGTTCAGCGTGCTGTGCCGGGCGGAGACCGACGACGGCCAGCGGTTCACCGACGCCGACGTGGTCAACCACATGATCTTCCTGCTCATGGCCGCGCACGACACCAGTACGGTCACCGCCGCGATGATGGCCTACTACCTGGGCAAGCACCCGGAGTGGCAGGAGCGGGTGCGGGCCGAGTCGATGGCGCTGGGCACCGAGCGGATCGGGTACGCGGACCTGGACCGGCTGCGGTCGCTGGACCTGGTGTTGAAGGAGTCGCTGCGGATGTCCGCGCCCGTGGGGGTGCTGATGCGCCGGGCGATCGCCGACACCGAGCTGGAAGGCCGCTACATCCCGGCAGGCGCCCGGGTGGTGCTGGGGGTGTACCCGACGCAGCGGATGGAGCCGTGGTGGTCGAACCCGGACGTGTTCGACCCGGAGCGGTTCGCCGAGCCGCGGCGGGAGGACAAGTCGCACCGGTTCGCCTGGATGCCGTTCGGCGGCGGCGCGCACAAGTGCATCGGCATGCACTTCGGGACCATGGAAGTGAAGGCGATCATGCACCAGCTGTTGCTCCGCTACACCTGGTCGGTCCCGGAGGACTACGAACCACCGATGACCTACGGCACCGGGCCGATCCCGGCCGACGGGCTGCCGCTGCGCATGCGGGCGATCTGAGCTGGCTGGGGCGGGCTGGTCGGGCGGCGATTCGTCGACGACGTGCGGCGTCCGCCCTGGCGGACCTACCGCACAGGGGTGGTTTTCGGCGGGCGCTTGCCGGGCATGCGGCCGACCCGGCGGCCGATCTCCATCGCCATGAACTCCGCGCACTCCCGGGCGCGGGCGGCAAGTGGGCCAGGCCATGTCTCGTCGGCGTAGGTGCAACCGCGATACAGCTCGATGGCATGCCGCAGGACCGGCCGGTGTTCTTCCGGGAGCAGTGGCAGCGCCCACTCGGCGGCTGCGTCCTTGGCCAGCAGCCGGCCGGTGGATCCCGTGGCCCAGATGCGCGCCAGGGTCAGCAGGACGTTGCGCCGGTCGCCGTCGAACTCGGCGAGCAGCTCGGGGACGGTTGCCACGCCCGCTTCGACCACGTCGCGGTGCGGCACGGGGGCTGTCACCACGTCGGCAGGCGGCCCGAAGATCGGGCGTCCGCACTCCCGCGCCTGCGCCAGCTGCACGGCGAGGTCGGGCAGCGGATGCGGCGGAAGCGGGCCGCGCGCTTCCAGCTCCTGGCGCAACCATTCGCCGTAGACGAAGTCGGCCTTCGGCGGATACCGCCAGGGGACGATGTCCGTGCGCACGACGACGGTCATGTCGATCGGACGCACGTCGACAGCGACGCCGGACATGTCGAGCAGGCCAGCCAGCAGCGCTGTCCGCTCCTGCCCGCGCAAGCTGCGGTCGGTGACCAGGAGCAAGTCCAGGTCGCTGGCCGGCCGCAGCTCGGACGACGTGGCCGAGCCGTGCAGGTAGAGGCCGATGGCCGGCGCGCCGACGACGTCGGTGACCAGCTGGGTGACGGCTGCCAGCTGCGCGGAACTATCCACCGGAGTGCATCATGTCGGCGCCTTCCGGCACGCTCGGGTCGTCCGGGTCGTCCAGCCACCCGTGCGGGAGGGTGACCTTGCCCGGGGAACCCTGGCGGCCGCGCGGCCCGGTCGCCGCCTCCGGGAAGGGCGCCTCGTGATCCAGCTGGGCGATCAGCTCGTCCAGCTCGGCCAGGCTGCTCACCATCGCGAACTTGCGGCGCAGCTCGGAACCGACCGGGAAGCCCATGAAGTACCAGGCCATGTGCTTGCGCAGGTCCCGCATGGCCTTGTCGTGGCCGTCGTGCTCGATCAGCAGCTCGGCGTGCCTGCGCAGCACCTTGGCCACTTCGCCCAGCTTCGGCCCCGGCGGGATCGGACGCCCGGCGAAGGCGGCTTCCAGCTCGCCGAACAGCCACGGCCTGCCCAGGCAGCCGCGGCCGACGACCACTCCGTCGCAGCCGGTCTGCTCGACCATGCGCAGGGCGTCGTGCGCGGTGAAGATGTCACCGTTGCCCAGCACCGGGATGCTGGTGACCGCTTCCTTGAGCCGGGCGATGTGCGACCAGTCGGCCTTGCCCGAGTAGCGCTGCGCGGCGGTGCGGGCATGCAGGGCGACGGCGGCCGCGCCCTCCTGCTCGGCGATCCGGCCTGCGTCCAAGTACGTGTGGTGGTCGTCGTCGATGCCGACGCGGAACTTCACGGTGAACGGGGCACCGTAGGGCTCGGCGGCGGCGACCGCGGCGGCCACGATCTTGCCGAACAGCCGCCGCTTGTAGGGCAGCGCGGCGCCTCCGCCCTTGCGGGTCACCTTCGCCACCGGGCAACCGAAGTTGGCGTCGATGTGGTCGGCCAGCCCCTCGCCCAGCACGATCTTGACGGCTTCCGCGATCGTGGCCGGGTCCACACCGTAGAGCTGCATGGACCGCGGATACTCGCCGGGCGCGAAGCTCATCATGTGGAAGGTGCCGGGGTGGCGCTCCACCACCGCCCGCGCGGTGATCATCTCGCAGACGTACAGACCTGCCCCGTACTCCCGGCACAGCTGCCGATACGCCCGGTTGGTGATGCCCGCCATCGGGGCGAGCACGACCGGCGGATCGACCTCGAAACGGCCGATTCGCAACCGCTGGGCTGGTGCAGGCACATCGTCCAGGTTAACTGTCCGGTCTTGCCGGCCGGATCCGCCCGTTGTCGCAGGTGACCGTGGTCATCGTGGTGCGCGCCCGGCCCGGGTCTGGCGCACCCTCACCTGACCACCCGGAGGACGGGCATCGTGGTGCGCGCGACCCGGGTGAAGCGTGCCGGTCCCAGGTCCTGGCCGGGCTGCTGCTCGGGCGGCCGCCGGGCGTGGGCAAGGCCGTCGTGGACAGCGGCGGATGGCCGGGTCCGCGGCCCCGGCCATCAGGTGTCACTACAGGTTGGCTTCGGCGTAGGCCTTCATGGCGTCCCGGACGAACGCCGCCGTGCCCTCGCCGTGCTTGTCGTAATTCTTGGTGAAGCGCGGATCGTCGACGTACATCTGACCGATGCAGGTGAACTGCTCCGCCGACGGCTGCTTGCCGCCCCAGGCGTTGGTGATCCACTCGAGGTGACGGCGGGTGATCTCCTGCACCTGCTTGCTCGCCGGGGTCTCCCCGGCCTGGTACGCCTTGGCGTAGTCGGCCGCGATGGACTCCTGCCTGCGCTGGAACTCGCGCTGCTCGTCCTTCGACAGCGAGCGCCACCAGCGGTCGCTGCTCTCGTAGGCCTCCTTGCCCCACCGTTGGACGACTTCGTCCTTGTACTGCGTGTGGTCGAAGCCGTCGAACGCTTCGTCTGCCATGATCGGCTCCCCTTTCTCCAGTGCGTCCAGGGTTCGGCGAACCGACGCGATCTGCCTGGCCAGGCGAGCCCTTTCGTGTTCGAGCCAGTCCAGGTGCGCCCGCAGGGCGGCGCGCGAGTCCTGCTCGCCGTCCAGCACCTCGGCGATGGCGTCCAACCCGAGGCCGAGATCGCGCAGCAGCAAGATGCGCTGCAGTCGCACCAGCGACTCCTGGTCGTAGTACCGGTAGCCGTTGCTGCCCACCCGGCTCGGTCTCAGCAGCCCACGCTCGTCGTAGTAACGCAGCGTCCGGCTGGTGGTCCCGGCCGCTCTGGCGATCTCCTGGATGGACCACTCGGACGTGGCTCTCGCGGCGGTCACTGTTCCCTCCTTACGCCGACCACGGTAGGAGTTGACGTAACGTCAAGGTCCACCGATTTGTCGACGCTGTTTATGTGGCCTCGATCACACTGACCATCATGCAATCTGGCCCTCTCTAGCGGAATCACTAGAGAGGGCCAGAGATCTCTACCGCGACCGGGGCTACTTCGCCGCGACCTTGCGGTACTTGGCCACGGCCAGCGGCATGAACACGACCAGCAGCACCAGGCAGCTGATCAGCGCGTACAGCGTGGGGTTCTGCTGTGCCCAGGCGTCCGTCGGCGGCCGCAGCTGGTAGTTGCCGAACAGCGACCGCACCGAGTCGGACAGCGCGCTGATCGGGTTCCACTCCGCGAACGCCTGCAGCGGCCCCGGCAGCCGGTCGGCCGCCACGAACACCGTGGAGATGAACGTCACCGGGAAGATCCAGATGAACCCGGCGCTCTGCGCCACCTCCACGCTGCCGGAGATCAGGCCGACCAGCGCCCCGATCCAGGCCATCACGAAGGCGAACAGGATCAGCACCGCGTAGGCCAGCACCGCGTCGGTGAAGCTGCCCCGGATCCGCCACCCGATGACCAGGCCGCACAGCGACATCACCAGCAGGCCGAGCAGCGTCACCGCCAGGTCGGCCATGGTGCGGCCGATGAGCACCGCTGCCGGGGACATGGGCAGCGAGCGGAACCGGTCGATGATGCCCTTCTGCAGGTCGTTGGCCATCCCGATGACGGTGAACGCGGAGTTGAACGCCACCGTCTGGACGAAGATGCCGCCCATCAGGAAGTCCCGGTACATCACCGGGTCGTCGCCGATGCTGCCGCCGAAGACGTAGGCGAACAGCAGCACGAACATGATCGGCTGCACGGTGGCGCTCAGCAGCAGCTCCGGGTTGCGGCGGACGTTCATCAGGTTCCGCCACATGATCGTGCCGCCGTCGCTGAACGTGCGCGCCAGCGCGCCACCGAAGCCGCCCTGCGGAGTCAGCGCGAGCGTGGTCATGCCTTCACCTTCTTCTTGCTCGTGGTGCCGGACTCCGCCGCCGCTTCCTCGGCCGCGTGCCCGGTCAGCGCCAGGAAGACGTCGTCGAGGGTCGGCCGGTGCAGCGCCACGTCGTTGACCACGACGCTGTGCTGATCGAGCCTGCGCAGCGCCTCGATCAGCGCCTTGGTGCCGGTGTCCACCAGCACTTCGGCTCGACGGGTGTGTTGGTCGACGTGCGGTTCGCCGGAGCCGACGTCGGCCAGGACCTGCTGCGCCAGCGGCAGGTCGGCCGCGTCGTCCACGACCAGCTCCAGCCGCTCCCCGCCGATCTGGGCCTTCAGCTGGTCGGCGGTGCCGCGGGCGATCACCTTGCCGTGGTCGATCACCATGATCGTGTCGGCCAGCTGGTCGGCTTCCTCCAAGTACTGCGTGGTCAGCAGCACCGTAGTGCCGTCGTCGACCAGTTCGGAGATGACCTCCCACATGTCGATCCGGCTGCGCGGGTCGAGCCCGGTGGTCGGCTCGTCGAGCGCCACGACGGGTGGCTTGGCCACCAGGGCCCCAGCCAGGTCGAGCCGGCGGCGCATACCGCCGGAGTAGCCCTTCGCCGGCCGGTCGGCGTCCTCGGTCAGCCGGAACCGCGCCAGAAGTTCGCGGGCCCGCGCCCGCGCCGTGGAGCGGTTCATGCCGTACAGCCTGCCGACCATGTAGAGGTTCTCGGCGCCGGTGAGATGTTCGTCGACCGCCGCATACTGGCCGGACAGGCCGATCGAGCGGCGCACCTTGTCCGGCTCGGTCAGCACGTCGTGGCCCGCGACGTACGCCCGACCTGCGTCGGGCCGCAACAACGTGGTCAGGATGCGGACGGTGGTGGTCTTGCCAGCACCGTTCGGGCCGAGCAGACCGAGCACTGTGCCCTTCGGGATCTCCAGGTCGACGCCGTTCAGCGCCTTCGTCGATCCGAAGGACTTGACCAGGCCCTCGGCCCGTACCGCGATGTCGGATGCGCCAGTAGCCATGGCGAAGAACGTACGGACGAAGAAAGTGCCTGTCGTCCGGTTTTCTCCCTGGACTCGGCCTGAACCGACCCTGAGATTTTCTCAGGGATGAAGGAGAACGTGCAGGTCAGCGTGGTTGTCGGTGGCATGCACGGCCGAGGGTCGTGCATGGCCACGGCTACAAGAAACACGTCGGCGGCGCGAACGTACCGCTCGCGCCGCCGACGCCCCGGGGGATGGGCCGGGCTCGTCTGTCGATCCCGGGGGATGGGTCAGGTTCGTCTGTCGATCCCGGGGGATGGGTCGGGCTCGTCTTACCGCTCGAGAATGGCCGTCACGCCTTGACCGCCCGCCGCGCAGATGGAGATCAGTCCGCGGCCGGAGCCCTTCTCGTACAGCGCCTTGGCCAGCGTGCCGACGATCCGGCCGCCGGTCGCCGCGAACGGGTGCCCAGCGGCCAGCGAGCCACCGTTGACGTTCAGCTTGCTCCGGTCGATGCTGCCCAGCGGCTCGTCCAGGCCCAGCTTCTCCTTGGCGAAGCCGGGGTCCTCCCACGCCTTGAGGGTGGCCAGCACCTGGGAAGCGAACGCCTCGTGGATCTCGTAGAAGTCGAAGTCCTGCAGGGCAAGGCCGGCCCTGGCCAGCATGCGCGGCACCGCGTAGGCAGGTGCCATCAGCAGGCCCTCGTCTCCGTGCACGTAGTCCACGGCGGCCGTCTCGCAGAATGTCAGGTACGCCAGCACCGGCAGCCTGCGCTCCTTGGCCCACTCCTCGGTGGCCAGCAGCACCACCGAGGCGCCGTCGGACAGCGGCGTGGAGTTCCCGGCGGTCATGGTGCCGTTCTCGCCGCCGAAGACCGGCTTGAGCTTGGCCAGCTTCTCCACCGACGTGTCCGGGCGCAGGTTCTGGTCACGGGTGAGCTTCAAGAACGGCGTGATCAGGTCGTCGTAGAAGCCACGCTCGTAGGCCGCGGCGAGGTTGCGGTGCGACGCCACGGTGAGCTCGTCCTGCTCCTTGCGCGTGATCCCCCACGCCTTCGCGGTCAGCGCCGCGTGCTCACCCATGGACAGGCCGGTGCGCGGCTCGGCGTTGCGCGGGATCTCCGGCACGATGTGCCCGGGACGCAGCTTGGCCAGCAGCTTGAGCCGCTGCGCAGGCGTCTTGGCCGCATTGACCTGGATGAGCAGCTTGCGCAGGTCGTCGTTGACCGCCAGCGGGGCGTCCGACGTGGTGTCCACACCACCGGCGATGGCCGAGTCGATCTGGCCGAGCGCGATCTTGTTCGCCACGTTGATGATGGCCTGCAGCCCGGTGCCGCACGCCATCTGCACGTCGAACGCCGGGGTCTGCGGGGACAGCGCGCTGCCGAGCACGGTCTCCCTGGCCAGGTTGAAGTCCCTGGAGTGCTTCAGCACCGCGCCGGCGGCGAACTCGCCGATCCGTTCCCCGGCCAGCCCGAACCGGCTGACCAGGCCGTTCAGCGCGGCGGTGAGCATGTCCTGGTTGGACGCCGTGGCGTACGGGCCGTTGGAGCGGGCGAACGGGATCCGGTTCGCGCCGACGATGGCGACCTTGCGGACCGACCCGCGGCTGCCGCCCGCCTTGCCGGCTGCCCTGCTCGTCCTGGTGGATCTGCTCGATGCGGTCTTGCTCGATCCGGCCTGGCTCGATGTGGCCATTGTCGCTCCCTGCGTCTCGTCCTCGTGGTAGCGATCGTAACCTACCCGCGAGTAGGTTAGGCTGTGCGATACCGCACGCCAGTCGGGAACCACCCAGGAGGCAGCACGTCATGGCTGACAAATATCAGCGGTTCACCCAGTCCCCGGTGGGCAAGTGGCTCGCCCCTCGGCTCGGGCTCCCACAGCCTGCCCCGTTGCGGCGGTACCGGCCGGGGCAACCTCCCCTCGAGGGTCCCGCAGTTGTCGGCGGCGCGCCAGGCGGCCGGCTGGCGAAGGTGATCACCGAGCAGATCACCGGTGCGGGCATCGACGTGCTCGATGAGTCCGAGCGTCCCGGCGACCGCAAGTACGGGGCGCTGGTCTTCGACGCTTCCGGGATCACCGACCCGGCGCAGCTGCGAGAGGTCTACGCGTTCTTCAAGCCGCGCCTGCGGTCGCTGGGCGCATGCGGGCGCACCGTGGTGCTCGGCACCCCGCCGGAGCTGACCTCCGGCCGCGAGCGGATCGCGCAGCGCGCGCTGGAGGGCTTCACCCGCTCGCTGGGCAAGGAGCTGATCAAGGGGTCGACGTCGCAGCTGGTGTACGTCGCGCCGGGCAGCGAAGAGGCCACCGAGTCGACCATGCGCTTCCTGCTCAGCGCGAAGTCGGCGTTCGTCGACGGGCAGGTCATCCGGATCGGCACCGCGGGCACCGCGGGCGCGAAGGTGACCCCGCCCGCCGACTGGGCCAAGCCGTTGGACGGCAAGGTCGCGCTGGTCACCGGCGCTTCACGCGGGATCGGCGCGGCGATCGCCGAGACCCTGGCCAGGGACGGCGCGAAGGTCGTGGTGCTGGACATCCCGGCCCAGGGCGCCGACCTGTCCGCGGTGGCCAACAGGATCGGCGGCAACGCGCTGCAGCTGGACGTCACCGCGGCGGACGCGGGCAAGACGCTGGTCGAGTACTTCTCCGAGCGCTTCGGCAAGCTCGACATCGTGGTGCACAACGCGGGCATCACGCGGGACAAGAAGCTGGTCAACATGGACGACGCCCGGTGGGACTCGGTGCTGTCGGTCAACCTGCTGAGCCAGCTGGCGATCAACGACGAGCTGCTGGCGTCCGACGTGCTCGGCGACGGCGCGCGGTTCATCGGGGTGTCGTCGGTGGCCGGCATCGGCGGCAACCTCGGCCAGACCAACTACGCCACGTCCAAGGCGGGCGTCATCGGCATGGTCGACGTCACCGCGCCGGAGATGGCCGAGCGCGGCTACACGTTCAACGCCGTGGCGCCCGGCTTCATCGAGACCCAGATGACCGCGGCCATCCCGGTGATGATCCGTGAGCCCGCCCGCCGCCTGTCCAGCCTGGCGCAGGGCGGCCAGCCGGTCGACGTCGCCGAGACGATCGCCTACTTCGCCAACCCCGCATCGGCCGCGGTCAACGGCAATGTGCTGCGGGTGTGCGGCCAGGCACTGATCGGAGCGTGACCATGGGCACCGGTACTGCACAGGACGTCGTCCGGGTCGACGCCCCGCAGAAGCTGTCCACGATGCTGGCCAAGTCGCTGGTCGCCACGGCGCTGCCCGGCCAGCGCAAGCCACGCCAGGCGAAGCTGCCGGGCACCGTGCTGGAGCGGCCGCACGTCGTGGTCGATCCCGCCCACCTGGCGGCCTACAACGAGGTGTGCGGGTTCCGGCTGGGCAACGAGCTGCCCGCCACCTACCCGCACATCCTGGCCTTCCCGCTGCAGATCCAGCTCATGACGCAGCCGACGTTCCCGTTCCCGCTGATCGGGCTGGTGCACCTGCGCAACGTGATCACGCAGCGGCGGCCGATGCGGGTCGACGAGGACTTCTCGCTGCGGGTCTGGGTGGAGAACCTGCGCCCGCACGACAAGGGCCAGCAGTTCGACTTCGTCTCGGAGGCGGTCGTGCCCGGCGAGGACGAGCCGGTGTGGCGGGACGTGTCCACCTACCTGCGGCGCAGCGGCAAGAAGTCGGACGGCAAGAAGGAGACCCAGCTGGCGCCGCCCGCCCCGAAGGCGATTTGGCGCATCCCGGCCGACATCGGCCGCCGCTATGCCGCGGTCTCCGGGGACAGCAACCCGATCCACCTGTACCCGGTGACGGCCAAGCTGCTCGGCTTCCCCAAGGCGATCGCGCACGGCATGTGGACCAAGGCGCACAGCCTGGCGGCGTTCGAGGGCAGGCTGCCCGAGGCGTTCGAGCTGGACGTGCGGTTCAAGTTGCCGGTGCTGCTGCCCGCCAAGGCGGCGTTCACCTCGTGGCAGCTGGACGACGGGTTCGCCTTCGAGCTGTGGGACGCGCGCAAGCCCAAGCCGTACCTGCAGGGCCGGATCACCGCGAAGTAGGTCCGGAGCGCGCTCAGGCGGGCGGGGTCAGGTCCTTGGGCGACCAGACCTCGCCCGCCACCAGATCGCCGAACCCGAGCCAGACCAGGTTCATCAGCCACGAGGCCAGCACGTCGGCGGGCACGCCGGGGTGGTCGAGCCACCAGTCGGCCAGCGACTCGGCCGCGCCGACCAGCGCGGCGGCCAGCGCCTCGCCGGACTTCTCCGCTTGCTCCCCGATGCCCTTCCGGGTACCGGAGGCCACCACCAGAGCGGCGACCAGTTCGATGGACCGGGAGCGCATCTGCGAGACCTCCTCGGCGAACTCGCCGCCGACGGCCAGCGCCTGCCGGTGCAGCACCATCCACGAACTGCGGTTCGAACCGACGAAGTGGAAGAACGAGCGCAGCCCGGTCCACAGTTGCATGTCCGGTTCCACGTCGTTGCGCACGCCGTCGGCGATCGCCTTCAGCAGCCGCTGCGCCTCCCGCCGGATGCAGGCGGCGAAGAGTTCTTCCTTCGAGCCGAGGTAGGCGTAGACCATCGGCTTGGACACGCCGGCGACCTCGGCGATCTCGTCCATCGACGCGGTGTGGTACCCGTGCCGCGAGAACACCTCCACCGCGGCGTCGGCGATCTGCCGCTCGCGTACTTCGCGGGGCAGGCGGCGCACGCGTCGTTTGCGTTCGGTCTCGGACACAGGCACCTCCGTGCGGGTGTGGCTTGCCCGCCAATCTACTCGTGAGTAGGTTATCCCGGCGAGTCGCTTGTCGAGCCACCTGGAGGCGTTGTGGACCACCGTGACGGGTTGGAGCTGGCCGAGCGCGTCGCCGGCACCGATTTGGCCACCGTCGACGCGAGCACGTTGATCGGCATGGTCGACTCCGCGCCGCGCAAGCAGCTCGAGGCGGCATTCGCCGACGAAACATTACGCCGCCGCCTGCTCGACGAGATCTTCCGCCGGATGACCACGCACGTGCGGACGGAGAAGGTTCGCGACATGCACGCCGTCGTGCGCTGGCGGTTGACCGGGGGCAGCGGTGAGGGCGGCTACGACCGTTACGAGTGCACGCTGGCCGACGGTGCCTGCACCGTCTCGCGGGAGAGGAGCCCGCAGCCGCGGGTGACCATCACGGTGTCCCCGGTGGATTTCGTGCGGCTGATCTGCCGGCAGACGACCCCGGCGGAGCTGTACGTCACGGGCAAGATCCAGGTCAAGGGCGACCTGGGCTTCGCGGCCGGGCTGATCGGCTATTTCGACCTGCCGCGATGAGGCCGATCCGGCAGCGGTGGGCCGTGCGACGGCGATGCCGGTGCGGCGGGCCGGAGCGGGGCGAGGTCGTCCGCGGCAAGGAACTCGATGCGCTGGCCGACGCGCTCGACCTGGCCAAGCTGACCGAGGACCAGTTCGTTCAGCTGCTCGCCGTGGTGCACATGCTCGACCGGGCGGACGCGGGGGTCAGCGTCTCAGCGATGAGCACGCAGTCGCTGGTCGACCTCATCGCGC
The DNA here is from genome assembly GCF_002919275.1 of Thermocrispum sp. Lineage (NCBI taxonomy): Bacteria > Bacillati > Actinomycetota > Actinomycetes > Pseudonocardiales > Pseudonocardiaceae > Thermocrispum > Thermocrispum sp. The sequence continues at coordinate 15,280 of NZ_PKFA01000015.1, forward strand.
GGGCGTCGAGGAAGCAGCTGAGGGCGGCCGCCGCGCGCCAGGAACTGCGTACGCTCCTGCTCGAGGAGCTGTTCCGGCGGATGGCCGACCATGTGGTGGCGGAGAAGACTCGGCACGTGGATGCGGTGGTCGAGTGGGTCGTGACCAGCGGCGATGCCGAACCGCTCCGGTACCAGACACGCGTCGTCGAAGGTGCTTGCGAGACGACGTCCGATCCGGTGTACACACCGGACGTGACGATCACGGCGGCTGCCGAGGACGTCCTGCGGTTGGCTGTGTCCGGAAACTCCCGGGCGCTGTCTTTGCTGGTCACCGGCAAGCTGAAAGTACGAGGTGATTTCGGCGTCGCCGCACGGTTCCTGGGCTACTTCGACATCCCGAAGCCGCGCGCGTGATCGTTGCGACGGGGTGCGTTGCCGCCGCGGTCAGCCCTCGATGGCGCGAGGCTGGTCGTCCGGACCGGTGGGCTTGTCCGAGCGGGGAGCCTCGGTACTCTCGACGACTTCCCCGTCGATCACCACCGTGCGGTGGCTGCGTACCCGGCCGGTCCGCGCCATCCGCCGGAGCCACGCCTTTCGCAGGACGGTGCGGGTCGGCGGCAGCAGCACCAGCAGGCCGAGCACGTCGGTGACGAAGCCCGGCAGGAAGATCAGCAGCCCGCCGAGCGTGACCAGCATGCCGTCGGTGATCTCCTGATGACCCGACCGGCCGCTGCGCGCCGCGTCCAGCAGCGCACGGATGGCCTTGCCGCCCTCGCGCCGAGCCAGCCACGAGCCGGCCACGGCACCGCCGATGAGCAGGACGATCGTCCACAGCGCGCCGACCAGCGAGGCCACCGCCCAGATGGCGGCCACTTCGACCACGAGGTACAGCAGGATCACTACGGCCATATCGGAAACAACGTAGTGCACTCGGCGCGCGTTCCCCAAGCACACCGGTGGCCTCCCGCCCGATCGCATGGATCGAAGGGGCAGCGGACGCGGCTTTCCGGCGGCACTGCTGTGGTCCGGCCATCGCCTGGTTCCGGGGGTCAAGTGACGACCCGCTGGTCGGGCGGCTCTGCGGCGGTTTGCTCGTGTTGGGCTCTTGGTGAGGGGTGCGCGGCTGGCCGGGCGGCACCGGGGCGATTCGGTCATGTCCGGCTCTCGGTCAAGAGAGATGCATCGCTGGCCGGCCGAGTGAAGCATGCGGGCTGCCCGACGCTCGGATCGAAGGGGAGGCGGTACGGCTTGACGACCGGCCGACACCGGGGGCCGTCCAGGCCGCACATCACAAGGTGAGGCTGGCTGGTCGGAGTGGGGCGCGCACGTGAACGGCCTCCCGTCCGGCCGCGTGGACCGGAGGGGAGGCCGTCGCACATCTCTTCGGCTCGAAGGCCGTCGGCTCAGAACGTCAGCGCCATGGCCGGGTCGCTGAGCAGCGCGCCGACGTCGGCCAGGAACTGCGAGCCCTGCTGCCCGTCGACGATCCGGTGGTCGAAGCTCAGCGCCAGCTGGCACACCTGGCGGACCGCCAGCTCGCCGTCGACCACCCACGGCATCTCGCGAATCGCGCCGAACGCCAGGATCGCCGACTCCCCCGGGTTGATGATCGGAGTGCCGGTGTCCACCCCGAACACGCCGACGTTGGTGATCGTGATGGTGCCGTTGACCATGTCCTCCGGCGGGGTCTTGCCTTCCCGCGCGGTGTTGGTCAGCTCCTCGAGCGCCTTCGCCAGCTCCACCAGCGACATCGCGTCCGCGTTGCGGATCTTCGGGACGACGAGCCCGCGCGGTGTCGCCGCGGCGACACCGAGGTGCACGTAGTCCTTGTAGACGATCTCGCCCGCTTCCTCGTCCCAGGTGGCGTTGACGTCCGGCGTGCGCTTGACGGCCATGCACATCGCCTTGGCCGCGAACGCCAGCGGCGTGAGCTTCACCCCGGCGAAATCCGGGTGCTTCTTCAGCCGCTCGCGCAGCTGCATCATCGGCGTGACGTCCACCGTGAGGAATTCGGTGACATGCGGCGCGGTGAACGCCGAGGACACCATCGCCTCCGCGGTCATCCGCCGCACACCCTTGATCGGCACCCGGCGCTCCCGGGCGCCGGCCGCCACCGCGGCACCGTTCACGCTTGCCGCAGCCGGCTGGGCGGTCTTCGCCTCGGCCGCCCGCTGCACGTCCTCGCGGGTGATGACGTCACCGCTGCTCGGCGTGATCGTGCGCAGGTCGATGCCGAGGTCCTTGGCCAGTTTGCGCACCGGCGGCTTGGCCAGCGGAACGTACTCGTGCGGCTTGACCTGAGGCAACGGCAGGGTGCCCGACGACGGCGCTTCGGTGGTGGTGGCCGCGTCACGCGGCGCGGTCGCAGTGGCCGCCGCGGCGGCTGGTGCTGCTGCCGCGCTCCCGCCACCGGCCGCCGCTGCCGCCTTCCGGCGGCGGCGCCGCTTGCTGGTGACCTCCTTGGCGCCGGAGCCCACCAGCGGTTTCATCTCTTCTTCCGCAGCCGGTTCGGGAGCGGACCCGTTGACCGAGGCCGCTTGCGCCCCGGTCGGGGCGCCGGACGACCCGGTCCCGTCCGGGTCCACGTCGATGGTCAGCAGGTTGGTGCCGACCTCCACCACCTGACCGGGTTCCACGTGCAGCTCGGTGACCACACCCGACCACGGAATCGGCAGCTCGACGGCGGCCTTCGCGGTCTCGATCTCCACCACGATCTGGTTGACCTCGACCTTGTCGCCCGGCTGCACCTTCCAGTCGACGATCTCCGCCTCGGTCAGGCCCTCCGCGGTGTCGGCGAGCGGGAACTGCTTGTACTCAGGCATCGGCGCTCACCACTCCAGCGACTGGTCGACGGCGTGCAGAATCCGGTCCACGTCCGGCAGGTAGTGCTCCTCCAGCTTGGACGGCGGGTACGGGGTGTCGAACGCGGTCACCCGCAGTACCGGCGCCTCCAGCGAGTAGAAGCACTCCTGCTGCACCCTGGCCGCGATCTCCGAGGTCAGCGACGCTTCCGACGGGGCCTCGCTGACCGCGATCAGCCTGCCGGTCTTGCGCACCGATGCGAACACCGGTTCCAGATCCATGGGCGAGAGGGCACGCAGGTCGATGACCTCCAGCTCGTTGCCCTCCTCGGCCGCGGTCTCCGCGGCCTCCAGACACGTCTTCACCGTCGGGCCGTAGCAGACCAGCGTGGCCGCGGTGCCGGTGCGCAGCACTTTCGACTTGAACAGCGGCATCGGCGTCGCCGCGGTGTCGACCGGCTCCTTGAGCGCCGACATGTGGTAGAGCTTCTTCGGCTCGAACACCAGGATCGGGTCGTCCGAGAAGATCGCCTGCTGGATCATCCAGTACGCGTCCACCGGGTTGGACGGGGTCACCGCCTTCACCCCGGCCAGGTGCGCGAAGTACGACTCCGGGGACTCGGAGTGGTGTTCCACCGCACCGATCCCGCCGCCGTACGGCACCCGGATGACCATCGGCACCTTCACCCTGCCCTGGGTGCGTGCGTGCAGCTTGGCCACCTGGCTGTTGATCTGGTCGAACCCGGGGAAGATGAACCCTTCGAACTGGATCTCGCACACCGGGCGGTAGCCGCGTACCGCGAGGCCGACCGCGGTGCCGATGATCCCGGACTCGGCCAGCGGGGTGTCCAGCACGCGCTCTTCGCCGAAGTCCTTCTGCAAACCGTCGGTGATGCGGAAGACGCCGCCGAGCTTGCCGACGTCCTCGCCCATCACGATGACCTTGTTGTCGCGTTCCATCGCGGCCCGCAGGCCCATGTTGATGGCTTTGCCGATGGTGAGGGTCTGCACCGTCGACGAAGCGGGAGCGGCCACGTTGGGCGTGGTGGGTGCCGACATCAGTGCTCGCCTCCTTCGAACCCGGCCAGGTACGCCAGGAACTCCTCGCGCTGGGCCTCCAGCTGAGCAGAGGGCTCGGCGTAGACGTTGTCGAAGATCCGCTCCGGCGGCGGGTCCTCCATGTTGAACACGAACTCCCGCAGGTCGGCGGCGAATTCGTCGGCCTCGGCCTCGACTTGTTCGAAGAACGACGCGTCCGCTCCCCCGTTGCGCGTCAGGTACACCCGGACCCGCTCGATCGGGTCCTTCAGCTTCCACGTCTCCACCTCGTCCGACAGCCGGTAGCGGGTCGGGTCGTCGGTGGTGGTGTGCGCGTCCATCCGGTAGGTGAAGGCCTCGATCAGCACCGGGCCGTTGCCGTGCCTGCACGCCTCCAGCGCCCAGCGGGTGACCGCCAGGCAGCCGAGCACGTCGTTGCCGTCCACCCGGATGCCGGGGAAGCCGTAGCCGCGGGCCCGCTGGTACAGCGGCAGCCGCGACTGGCGCTCGGTGGGCTCGGAGATGGCCCACTGGTTGTTCTGGCAGAAGAACACGATGGGCGCGTCGTAGACCGCCGCCCACACGAAGCCCTCGTGCACGTCGCCCTGGCTGGTGGCGCCGTCGCCGAAGTAGACGATGGTGGCTTCGCCGTCGTCGTCGCCGACCTTGCCGTCGAACTTCTGCCCCATCGCGTAGCCGGTGGCGTTGAGCACCTGGTTGCCGATCACGATGGTGTACGGGTGGAAACCGTGCTTGCGGTAGTCCCACTCGCCCATCGACGTGCAGCGGAACAGGCCCAGCATTTCCTTGAAGCTGACGCCGCGGCAGTAGCCGACGCCGTGCTCACGGTAGCTGGGGAACGCCATGTCGTTGGGCCGCAGCGCCCTGCCGGAGCCGACCTGCGCGGCCTCCTGGCCGAGCAGCGGCACCCAGATGCCCAGCTGGCCCTGCCGCTGCAGCGCGTTGGCTTCCCGGTCCGCACGACGCACGATGACCATGTCCTTGTACAGGCCACGCAGTGCGGCGAAATCGATGTCGGCCACGTACGGATCGAAGATCGGCGACGCGACCCGTTCACCTTCGGGAGTCAGCAGCTGCGTCAGGTCCGCGCCGCCTTCCGTGGTTGCCCGCAATCCAGCGATCACCTGTTCCTTGGTTGGCTTCGCCGCCGTTGCGGGTGGTAGATCGCCCTCTCCGGGGTGCGTCCACTGTTCGGCGGACGACATGTCAGACATGTCGGCTTCTCCTTCTGCGCTTCCTCGCGCTCGCTTGTGACGGGCGCGACGACGGTCCTCAACGGCGAGCCGGCTTCCGGTTCGGAGGTCACAACTGCCGTCGGCGTTGACGGTATGCCAGACATCCTGGCATGAACCGGGGCCGGAGTGGCAGTCCCGACGGGACGTGCCCGCCACCGGCCACCGATGGCAGGATCATCGCCGTGGACATCAACGCTGTGCAATCGGCCGTTCGGCGGCAGTGGAACGACGACATCCTCAAGAGCCTGTGCGGACTGGTGGAGATCCCCGCGCTGTCCCCGGCGTTCGATGCCGATTGGGCAGGCAGCGGCCACCTGGACGCGGCGGTGGACCACGTGCGGAACTGGCTGGATGCGCAGGGCCTCGGCCAGACCCAGGTGGTGCGGCTGCCCGGCCGCACGCCGGTGCTGGTGCTGGACGTGCCTGCCACCCCGGGCGCCGCCGACCGCGGGACCGTGCTGCTCTACGGCCACCTGGACAAGCAGCCACCGGTCGGTGGCTGGTCCGACGGGCTGGGCCCGTGGACGCCGGTGGTGCGGGACGGCAGGCTGTACGGCCGGGGCGCGGCCGACGACGGCTACTCCGGGTACGCGGCGGCCGCGGCGCTGCGCGCGGTGCGGGAGGCGGGCGGCGAGCACGCCAGGGCCGTCCTGCTGCTGGAGACCGGGGAGGAGTCCGGCAGCCCGGACCTGCCCGCCTACCTGGAGCACCTGGCGGGCTTCCTGGGTGACGTCCGCTTCGTGGTGTGCCTGGACTCCGGCGGCAACGACTACGAGCGGCTGTGGCTGACCACCAGCCTGCGCGGACTTGCCCAGGTGCGGGTCACGGTCAAGGTGCTGGACGTGGCCCAGCACAGCGGACTGGCCAGCGGCGCGGTGCCGTCCTCGTTCCGGGTGCTGCGGCAGCTGCTCGACCGCATCGAGGACGCGCGGACCGGCGAGATCCTGCTGCCGGAGTTCCACGTGGAGATCCCGGCGGACCGGGAGCGCCAGGCGCGCGACGCGGCGGCGGCCACGCCGGGCGCGATCCGGTCCTCGTTCCCGCTGGCCGACGGGGCGCGGACGGTGACGGACGACGAAGCCGAGCTGCTGCTCAACGTGGCGTGGCGGCCGACCTTGTCGGTGATCGGCGCGTCCGGCTTCCCCGAGCCGGAGAACGCGGGCAACGTGCTGCGGGAGTCGAGCACGCTGGCGCTGAGCTTCCGGCTGCCGCCGACGGCGGACTCGAAGGCGGCGCTGGAAGCGGTGCAGCGGGCGCTGACCACCGACGTGCCGTACGGCGCGCAGGTCAGCCTGTCCGGCATCGAGCACGCCGACGGGTGGAATGCTCCGCAGACCGCGCCGTGGCTGGAGCGTGGGCTGCAGCGGGTCAGCGACGAGGTGTTCGGGGCGCCGTACGGGGCCATCGGCCTGGGCGGGTCGATCCCGTTCATGGGCCTGCTCGGCGAGAAGTACCCGGACGCGCAGTTCCTGGTCACCGGGGCATTGGGGCCGGACTCCAACGCGCACGTGCCGGACGAGTGGTTGCACCTGGCGCACGCCGAGCGGGTCACCGCCGCGGTCGCCGCGCTGCTGGACGCGCACGCTCGCGGCTGAGGGCCGAGGTGGGCCCGGCGCACCACGCGCCGGGCCCGTGATTAGCCGGCATGCGGAAAAGGACGGATGGCGAATCGTGGTGGGTGTCGCGGCCTGATCGCCCGGTCGCTCACGGAGGCGCATCGCCGGCTCATCCGCCACGTGTCCGGCGGGGGTTTGGTGGCTGCGGCCGGGTGAGGTTTTCCCGTGAGGATGTTGCCGGTGATCTGCGTCGGGCCGGTGTGTGGGGTGCTTCCACCCGATCGAATGCTCTACGAGACGATCGATTGATATACGAGTCGGTTACGAGCCCGGTTTGCCCTTCTCGTCGCGCGCCGTAAGGTGGCAAACTGCCCTCACTCGATCGGACCACATACGAGAGGTGACATCGTGGCGCGTCGAAACAAGCTCACCAGGCTTGTCCTGATTCCGGCCGTCGCACTGGCTCTGGCCGCAGCCGGATGTGCGGAGGAGGTGGGCAACTCGGGCAACAGCCAGGCTGGCGAGAAGCCGACCCTGGTCAAGGGGGACAAGCTGGTCACCTGCACGCACCTGCCCTACGAGCCGTTCCAGTTCAAGAAGGGCGGCGAAATCGTCGGGTTCGATGTCGACCTCGTCGATCTGGTGGCCAAGGAACTGGGTGTCGAGCAGGAGATCTTCGACACCGCGTTCGAAGGCATCGAGTCCGCGGCCGTGTTCGAGCGGGACGACTGCGACCTGGCCGCGGCGGCGATGACCATCACCGACGAGCGCAAGAAGGTGATGGACTTCTCGGTCGGCTACTTCGACGCCAACCAGGCCCTGCTGGTCAAGAAGGGGTCCGGCATCAAGTCGCTGGACGACTTGAAGGGCAAGGTGCTCGGCGTCCAGCAGGCCACCACCGGGGAGATCTACGCCGAGGACCACAAGAGCGAGTTCGGCTACCAGACCAAGCAGTTCGAGGACCTGGCGCTGCTGCTGCAGTCGGTGCAAAACGGCCAGATCGACGCGGCCATCAACGACAACACCGTGCTCTACGACTTCCTGGCCAAGAACGACGACGTCGAGGTGACCGAGGAGTTCGAGACCGGCGAGCAGTACGGCATCGGCGTCAAGAAAGGCAACAAGGCCCTGCTCGCGGTGGTCAACAAGGTCATCGAGCAGGCCAAGAAGGACGGGACCTACGACAAGCTCTACAAGAAGTGGTTCCCGGAGGCCGGGCAGGCCGAGAACTGACCGTCCAGCGGTAGTCAGCAGGCGCATGGGCCGCCACCGCGGCCGGTGCGCCTGCCGCCGTGTCAGGGCAAGAGGAGCGGAAAAACATGGCGATGTCGCGCCGCAAGCGCGGGCAGCTCGCCAGGGGCATCCAGTACGCGATCCTGGTGATCGTCGTGGTGGTACTGGCGCTCCTGGCCGACTGGGGCAAGATCGGGAAGGCCTTCTTCGACTGGGAAGCGGCCAGCGTGCTGTTCCCGGACCTGTTCACCGTCGCCCTGGTCAACACACTGGTGTACACCGCGCTGGGCTTCGCGCTGGGACTGGTCATGGCGCTGCCGCTGGCGCTGATGAAGCTGTCCTCGATCGGTCCCTACCGGTGGCTGTCCACCATCTACGTCGAGTTCTTCCGCGGCGTGCCGCTGCTGCTGGTGTTCATCGCCATCGGCTACGGTGTGCCGCCCGCCTTCGGGATCAAGTTCGACAACTACTCCACCGCCGCGCTCTCGCTCGGCCTGGTTGGCGCCGCCTACATGGCCGAGACCATCCGTGCCGGGATCCAGGCGGTGCCTGCCGGGCAGATCGAGGCGGCCAGGTCGCTGGGCATGACCCCGCTGCGCACCACCGCGACCATCGTGGTGCCGCAGGCGTTCCGCATCATCCTGCCCCCGCTGACCAACGAGCTCATCCTGCTGACCAAGGACTCGTCCCTGATCTACCTGCTCGGGTTGAGCATCGACCAGCTGGAGCTGGCCAAGTTCGGCCGGGACGCGCTGAACGAGACCAAGTCGCTGACGCCGATCCTGATCACCGGGCTGTGCTACTTGTTGATCACGGTCCCGTTGAGCTACCTGTCCCGCTACCTGGAGCGGCGTACTGGGCGGCAGCGTGACCGGGGCCTGGAGGTGGAGGCATGACGCAGGGGAACGGGACCGACAGCGGCCTGGCCGTCGAGCTGCGTGGGCTGCGGAAGTCGTTCGGCAGGCTCGAAGTGCTCAAGGGCATCGACCTGGACGTCCGGCACGGGCAGGTGGTGTGCATCATCGGGCCCTCCGGTTCCGGCAAGTCCACCTTGCTGCGCTGCGTGAACCTGCTGGAACAACCGGACTCCGGGTCGGTGAAGGTCAACGGGGTGGAGCTGAACGACCCCGACTGCGACCTGGACACCGCCAGGGCGTCGATCGGCATGGTGTTCCAGTCGTTCAACTTGTTCTCCCACCTCAACGTGCTGGACAACCTGACGCTGGCGCAGCGCAAGGTGCTCAAGCGCGGCAAGGCGGAAGCCGAGCGCATCGGGCGGGAGAACCTCGAGCGCGTCGGCCTGGCCGACAAGGTGTACGCCATGCCGTCGCAGCTGTCCGGCGGCCAGCAGCAGCGGGTGGCGATCGCCCGCGCGCTGAGCATGAACCCCAAGGTGATGCTGTTCGACGAGCCGACGTCGGCGCTGGACCCCGAGCTGGTCGGTGACGTGCTCGGTGTGATGCGCTCGCTGGCCGACGAGGGCATGACGATGCTGGTCGTCACGCACGAGATGCAGTTCGCCCGCGAGGTGGCCGACGAGGTGCTGTTCATGGACGGCGGGGTGGTCGTCGAGCAGGGGCCGCCCAGCCGCGTCATCGGGGATCCGCAGCAGGCCAGGACACGGGAGTTCCTGCGCCGGGTGCTCAACCCGGTGCACGCCAACGAATAGGCGACGGCCGGAGCAGCAGCACGCAGTCGATGCCGGGATCGAAGGACGACGCGCCGTACGACCCGCGCGAGGGCCCCGACCTGCGCTACGAGCTGAAGGCTGCCGACATCGTGCGGGAGCTGATCGAACCGGACAGCTGGTGGCGCAGGCGCGGCTCGTCCGCGGGCACGCCGACCTATCGCGTGGTCGGCAAGTACATCACCGGGGTGCTGAACCTGCGCGGTGCCGTGCTGGACATGCTGCTGCACTTCGAGCGCTGCCTGTTCGAGCACCGTCCGGACGTGCGCGAGTCCCAGCTGCTCGGGCTGTCCTTCTCCGACTGCGTGCTGCCCGGATTGCGCGGCCGTAACCTGCGCTGCCGCAACGATCTACGGTTGCACCGCTGCGTAGTGCGGATGACTCCCGCCGAACACGCCACCGAGCCGGGCACCAGCCTCACGATGAACCCGAAGACGGCCGAGCCCGGGGTGCCCGATGCGGCCGTGGTGCTCACCGACGCCGTGGTGGAAGGCTCGGTGGTGCTCACCGGAAGCACCGTCCGGCACTCGCACGGCAAGGCGATCCAGGCCGATCGCCTGCGGGTGGCCGGTGCGGTCACCGCCTACCGGATGGTGACCAGCGGCGAGGTGCGGCTGTCCGGCATGACCAGCGGCGGCGACGTGATCTTCTCCGGCTCGCAGCTGCGCAACCCAAGGGGCATCGCGCTGAACGCCACCGGCGTCCACGTGCGCGGCAGTTTGCTGTGCGAGCGCGACCCCGGCAAGGCGGCCCGCAACGAGCAGCCGCGCGAGTTCACCGCGGAGGGCATGCTGTTCGTTCCCGGTGCCACCATCGACGGCGACTTCTGGCTGTCCGGCGCCCGGATCACCGGTCAGACGCCCGGCGACTTCTCCGGCATCGGAATCGAACAGTGGCGGGACGGCGCGTATGCGGGTGATCCGTCCATCGACCCGTGGCCGTCACTGGTCGGTGACCGGTTACGGGTCGAGGGCAACCTGGTCGCCGACCGGCTGGCCGCCTACGGCACCGTCCGGATGGTGAACGCGCTGGTGGGCGGGTCGTTCCGGCTCAGCGACGCCACCGTGGTCGCCGAGCGGCGGGAGCAGGAACCGCACTACGACCGGGCGATTCACCTCGACGGCAGTGAGATCAGCGGCGACCTGCAGGCCGCGAGGTTGCAAGCCCGCGGCCAGCTGCGGCTGGCGGACATCAAGGTCGGGGGCAACGTGCTGGCCAGGAACGCCGAGCTGCGGCACCCCAGGCGGATGGTGTTCCTGGCCCGCCGTGCCGTGGTGGCGGGCAACGTGGAGATCGTCAACGCCAGGGTGCGTGGCACGGTGCAGTTGCAGGGCGCCCAGGTCGGCGGGTCGGTTCGCTTCTCCGGAACGGCGTTCACCGACCCCGCGGTGCACGGTCATCGCAACTTCTCGGTCGGCATGCGCGCTGCCACCGTCGGCCGTGACCTGGTCATGGCGAGGTTCGCCGACGAGGTCATGCGCGCCGACGGCGGCGTGAACCTCGACGCTGTACGGGTGGGCCGCATCCTCACCCTGGACGGCGCGCTGCTCGGGTCGCTGCGCACGGTCGTGGCACTGGACGCCGGAGGGGCGACGGCCGACGAGTTCCAGCTCACCCCGGGCAAGCCGCCGCAGGGCAGGGTGATCCTGCGCGGCGCGCACTGCGGCTCGCTCGAGGACAACGAAGCGCTCTGGCAGGCCACCGGCAAGGTGGAAGTGGACGACTTCCGTTACGACGCGCTGGCCGAGCCCATCGACTTGGACGACAACGTGCAGGTGCTGCGGCGCGTGTGGTGGCTGCGCAACGCGATGAACGGCTACCGGCCGGGGCCGTACGACCAGCTCGCCGCCGTCCTGCGGGCAGCAGGCAACGAGGAGCACGCGGTGACGGTGCTGATGCTCAAGCAGCGGTACCGCTACGAGGCGCTGGCCAGCGGCCGTGCCCGCCCGGTGGCCGCGGGCATCACGCTGTGGAGCACGGTGCAGCGCGTGCTGGTCGGCTACGGCTACAAACCGATGCGCGCGCTCGGCTGGCTGGTGTTGCTGCTGGTGCTCGGCAGCCTGTGGTTCTGGCTGACGCCGGACTCCTGCGTGCACGATCCGCGGTTCACCGTCAGCGGGCCGCGGTGCCTGGTCAACGCCGACGACACCGGGCTGGAGTGGAATCCGGTGCTCTACACCGCCGACCTGCTGCTGCCCATCGTCGATCTGGGCAACAAGGGTCGTTGGCACATGAGCGGGGTGGACAAGTGGGTGGCCACCGGGTTCATCGCCGCGGGGTGGATCCTGGCCACCACGGTGGCCGCGGGCATCACGCGCACCCTGCACCGAAGCTGAGCCCGCTAGCAGAAGGCCCGGCGAGACACAAGTACCATGCTGGAGTGCCCTTGTCACCTGACGACGATCACAAACTGGAGATTCAGCTCCTGCACGACCGGGTGCTGGTGAAGCAACCGGGCGAGGAAGGGGAGCGACGTTCCAGCGGCGGCATTGTCATCCCCGCGACGGCGCAGGTCGCACACCGCCTCGCCTGGGGGGATGTGCTCGGCGTGGGCAACAATGTCCGCAGTGTGAAGGTCGGCGATCGGGTGCTGTTCAATCCGGCCGACCAGCTCGAGGTGGAGATCCAGGGACAGACCTATCTGGTCATGCGCGAGCGGGACGTGCACGCCATCGCCAGCGAGCGCACCGAGCACGGGACCGGGCTGTACCTGTAGCGGCATACGGAGGAAAACGTGGCCGACGACCAGCAGAACTGGCCGACATGGGATTCTGACACCGGTCGTCCTCCGTCTGGCGGCGAGGAGCGGGAGAGCGTCTCGGGCAGCCTCGACGACGCCCTGGCCGGCGAGCTGGACACCTCGTCCGGCGCACTGTCCGGGCGCATCGACGACACCGGCGGGCGAGGCCACCTGCCGCCGGGGCACGACGCCGGCCAGCCGACGCGGTTCCATCGCCCGATGCCGTCCGCCTACCCCGAGCAAGGGCCCGCGGCCCCCTACGGCCCGGATCGAGCCGGCGCTGCGTCCGGCGGGCGCGGTGCGGGGTGGCCGAGCGAATCAGCGGGCCGCGGCACCGAGTGGTCGGACGAAGCCACGCAGATCTACCACGCGGTCTCCAGCCAGGCACCCGACGGTGCGACGGAGACATGGGGGGACCTGCCGAACGACCGGGGGTACGACGGCGCGACCGAAGCGTTGCCCAAGTCGCGCATGCCGGAAATGGCCGCGGGCGCGACGGAGGCGTTCCCCCGATTCGATCCGGACCGGGCCCCGGACGGCGAGGCCCCGGACGACCTCGGTCTGTTCGACGAGCCCACCGTCCAGCGTGAGCCGGTGGCGCACGGCATCTACCGCGCGGACGACGAGCCAGAGGAGCCGCGCCGGAAGCTGCGCAGCGGGCTGGGTCGGGCCATGCTGGTCACCGGTGCCACCCTCGGCGTGCTGATGGTCGCCTACGTCGTCGACATGGTGGTGAGCTGGGGCGACGTGCCGCGTGGCGTCACGGTCGCCGGTGTCGACGTCGGCGGCCTGAGCCGGACGGCGGCCGAGGAGAAACTGCGGCAGGAGCTGCAGCCGCGCTTCGACAAGCCGGTGACGGTCAAGGCCGGCGACGTGGAGACCACGCTCGACCCGGCGGAGTCGGGGCTCGGTGTGGACTGGCAGGCCACCCTGGAGCAGGCGGGCAAGCAGCCGTGGAACCCCATCACCAGGCTCACGTCGTTCTGGGAGACCCGCGAGGTCGGCATCGTCGGCAAGTCGGACCGGCCGACGCTGCGCAAGGCGGTGGAGCGGCTGGCCAAGACCAAGATCAACCACCGCAAGCGGGAAGGGAACATCACCTTCAAGGAGATCGAGGGCACCGACGGCGCCGTGCAGCCGGTGGCGGTGCCACCGCGGCAGGGCCAGCAGCTGCGCTCGGTGGACCAGGCGGTGGAGACCATCGAGGACACCTGGCTGCAGCTGGGCGGTGTCCGGCTCGACGTCGACGTGCAGCCGGTGAAGGCCACCCCCGACGGGGTGCGGGCGACGCTGGAGAAGCTGGCCAAACCCGCCGTGGCCGCCCCCATCGAGGTGCAGGGCGACGGCGTGAGCACGTCGCTCACCCCGAAACAGATCGGCGAGGCGTTCGAGTTCAAGCCGCAGGAGGACGGTTCGCTCAAGGCGCTGGTGGACCGCGAGGTGCTGAAGAAGGCGCTGGAGCCCGCGCTGAAGCCGACCGAGCAGGAAGGCCAGGACGCGGAGATCGTCTTCACCGGCGGCAAGCCGACCGTCAAGCCGGCCAAGAACGGCCGGAAGGTGGACTGGAAGAAGACGTTCCGGCCGTACCTGGACGTGATCACCAAGACCGAGGGCCGGGTGCTCAAGGTCAGCTACGCCACCAAGAAGCCCGATCTGACCACGTCCGAGGCGAAGAAGCTGGGCATCAAGGAGGTCATCGGCGAGTTCACCACGGGTGGGTTCGCGCCGGACTCGGGCATCAACATCCGGACCGTGGCCGCCGAGGTCGACGGCGCGATCATCAAGCCGGGCGAGACGTTCAGCCTGAACGAATACACCGGCCCGCGCACCGCGGACAAGGGCTACGTCGAGGCGGGCATCATCCAGAACGGCGTGCCGGGTCGCGCGGTCGGTGGCGGTATTTCCCAGTTCGCCACCACGCTGTACAACGCGGCGTACTTCGCCGGCCTGAAGGACGCCGGGCACAAGGAGCACAGCTACTACATCAGCCGTTACCCGATCGCCCGGGAGGCGACGGTGTTCCAGGCGCCCGGTGGTGGCGGCATCGACCTGAAGATCACCAACGACTCGGACACCGGCGTGGCCATCCAGACGCACTGGACGCCGCAGAGCATCACGGTGAAGCTGTGGGGCACCAAGCGGTACCGGGTGGAGTCGGTGACCGGCCCGAAGACGAACGTCAAGCAGCCGGGCACGCAGCGGGTGAACGGCAGCAGCTGTGAGCCGTCCCCCGGCATCCCCGGCTTCACCGCGACTGACACCCGCATCCTGTACGACATCAACACCGGGCGGGAAGTGCGCAGGGAGACCAGGACGGTCACCTACAACCCGAAGCCGACCATCGTGTGCGGCAAGCGGGACGATGACGACGATTGACGGTTGACCTGAGCCCGTCCGCACGGAAGCGGGCAATCCGGTCGGCGTGGGCCCGGGCGGTGGTGGACGGAGAAGCCGCCGAGCGGCCCGGTGCGGGTACCGGTAGCCGGGAAGGACCCGCTTCCGCGGCCGCGAATCGGAGCGGACGGTCGTTGCGTCGCCGGCATGCGGTCGGGGTCCTGTCGGCGTGCGGTCGGCCGCTTGCCGCTGTGTGGGGCCAAGCTCCTGCCGGTGAGTGACCGGTGCTCGTCGGTAGGCGAAAAGCCGTCAGGCCGCCTGCCGGGGCCAGGTGGCTCCAGCAGACGGCCTGAGGGCGGACCGTCCGGTCGACGCGTACTCCCCGTGCGTCGGCGGGTGTCAGGCAGCGGTGCGCCCGCGTGACTTCGGGTACACAGCAGCGGCGATGAGCACCACGACCACCGCCCCGGCCAGCTGCAGGCCGTGCCGCAGCCAGTCGAAACCCGCGGTGTCCGAGCCGCCGAACAGGGCGTAGACCACGTTGCCGAGGCCGCCGCCCAGGATGCCGCAGATGATGGTCAGCCAGAGCGGGATGCCCTGGTCGCCGGGAATGACCAGCTTGGCGAGCAAGCCGAGGATGATGCCCGTGATGAGAAAGCCGAAGATGCCCCACCCGTCGAACGCCTTGCCGAGCGCTTCGCTGAAGCTAGCAGCGAGCGTGTAGGTGTCTGCCATGACTTCTCCTCGCTTCGAGTCCGAACGAGCTTTGTCCGAAACTGTCCCACCACTTGGCCGCGCTCGCGATTCGAGAGTGCTCCAGGTGGACCTGAACGGGCGGTGGAAGCCAACTCGTTAGCGCTCGTGCCCCAATTCGTTGCTTGCCGGGGGTGGCCGGGATCGGTAGGCGGTGGGCTTTCCTGACAGGCGTCGGTTGGTGTCTGTGGCTTAGTTCGTTGCTTGCCGGGGGTGGCCGGGACCGGCAAGCGGTGGGCTCTCCCGACAGACGACGGCGGCGGCCCCGTGCCGGGACCGCCGCCGACCTGTCACGCCGCGGGAGCGAGTGGTCCTCAGAACGCCGCTTCGTCCAGCTCCATCAGCGTGTTGTCCGCCGATTCGACCACCTTGCGCCGGGCCGACAGCTCGGGCAGGACGGTGCTGGCGAAGAAGGACGCCGCCGCGATCTTGCCCTGGTAGAAAGGCTTGTCCTTGTCCGCGGCGCCGTTGTCCAGGGCCGCGATGGCCACCTCGGCCTGGCGCTGCAGCTGCCAGCCGACCAGCAGATCGGTCGCCGACAGCAGCAGCCGGACGGTGTGCTGGCCGACCTTGTACAGATTCTTCGGGTCCTGCTGCGCCTCGGTCAGATAGCCGAACATCGCGCCGAGCATGCCCTGGACGTCCTCCAGCGCCTGCTTGAGCGCGGCCCGCTCCTGCTTGAGGCGGCCGTTGCCGGACTCGGCCTCGATGAACTTGGTGATCTCGCCGGCCAGGTAGGTCAGCGCCTGGCCCTTGTCCCGCACGATCTTGCGGAAGAAGAAGTCCAGCGACTGAATGGCCGTGGTGCCCTCGTACAGGGTGTCGATCTTGGCGTCCCGTACGTACTGCTCGATCGGGTAGTCCTGCAGGAAGCCGGAGCCACCCAGCGTCTGCAACGCCTCGGTGCCCAGCAGCGTCCACGCCCGCTCGGAGCCGCCGCCCTTGACGATCGGCAGCAGCAGGTCGTTGACCCGCTTGGCCAGCGAGACGTCCTCGCCCTGGTGTTCACCAAGCCGGATCTTGTCCTGGAACGACGCGGTGTACAGGTACAGGGCGCGCAGGCCTTCCGCGTACGCCTTCATCGTCATCAGCGCGCGGCGGACGTCCGGGTGACGGGTGATCGGCACCCGCGGCGCCGTCTTGTCCGTCATCTGCGTCATGTCCGCGCCCTGGATGCGCTCCTTGGCGTACTCCAGCGCGTTCAGGTAGGCGGTGGACAGCGTGGAGATCGCCTTGGTGCCGACCATCATCCGCGCGTGCTCGATCACCTTGAACATCTGCGCGATGCCGTCGATCTTGTCGCCGACCAGCCAGCCCACCGCGGGCTTGCCGTGCTGCCCGAACGTCAGCTCGCACGTGGTCGAGCCCTTGATGCCCATCTTGTGCTCGACGTTGGTGACGAACACGCCGTTGCGCTCGCCGGTCAGCTCGCCGGTCTCCGGGTCGTGGTGCCACATCGGCACGTAGAACAGGCCCAGCCCCTTGGTGCCCGGCTTCGGCTCGATGCCTTCGCCTTCCGGCCTGGCCAGCACCAGGTGGTAGATGTTCTCGGTCATGTCGTCCTGAGCGGCGCCGGTGATGAAGCGCTTGACGCCCTCGATGTGCCAGGTGCCGTCCGGCTGCTTGATCGCCCTGGTGCGGCCGGCGCCCACGTCGGAGCCGGCGTCCGGCTCGGTGAGCACCATGGTGGCGCCCCAGTCGCGCTCGATGGCGATCTCCGCCCAGCGCTTCTGCTGCTCGTTGCCGACCTCGTAGAGGATGCCTGCGAACGTCTTGCCCGCCAGGTAGAAGTACAGGGCCGGGTTGGAGCCGGTGAACAGCTCCGCGACCGCCCACGCCACGGACGGCGGGATCCCGAAGCCACCGAGCTCACTGGGCAGGTTGATGCGGTCCCAGCCCGCTTCGAGGGTGGCCCGGTAGGCCTTCTTCATCGACTCGGGCATGGTCACGTCGAACCTGTCCGGGTGGAACACCGGCGGGTTGCGGTCGGTGTCCACCGTCGCCTGGGCGATGACGTCGGACGAGACCAGCTTGTCGACCTCGGTCAGCACCGCGCGGGCGGTGTCGGAGTCAGCTTCGGCGTAGGGACCCTTCCCCAGGTACTCCTGGATCCTCAGCAGTTCGAACAGGTTGAACTCGAGGTCGCGGACGTTGCTCTTGTAGTGGCCCATGTCGTGGCTCCGGATTCGTCTCTCCGCGTGCGTGGTGCCGCGTTGCGGGCTATTACTTGCCGGTAACTCCGACGATATTACCTGCCGGTAACTAGGGCAAGTGGTCGGCGTGACGCGACCCGTCCGGGCATCGAGGTAGTCCGTCCGGGTGAAATTCGCCGCACTGTCCCCGGTCGGGCCGCGTCGCGCCATCATGAGCGGCATTCCACCCGGCGCCGACGGCGGAGACCCAACCTGACGGGACGCGGGTGGGTCGGTGTCGGTGAGGACCAGACGGCGACACGCGCCGGCAAGTGTCATCGAGTCCGGCAGGTGTCATCGAGTGATGGGACGACCATGACGACTCCGCACGACCCACGGCAGCAAGGGGCAGGCTCCTCGCAGCAGGGAGCCACCACGCCCGGCGAGCAGCATCTCCCGGCGGCACCGCCCGTGCCGGTTCCCCCGCCCGTCAAGAGATCGACCACCCCGCATCGTCGGCATCGTCGCGGTGGTGGTCATCCTCGGCATCGTCGGTGTCACCGGATTCCTCGCGCCTGGATTCTTCCTGTCGGGCGACGAGGATCAGCGGGCGGTCGCGGGCGGCACTGAGCGAATCGCGCCGACCAAGCGCCCGCAGACATCCCCTGGGGAACGTCTCGTCTTCCGGATCGCCGAAGGACTCAACCGCAAGGACACCGCAGCGCTCAAGAAGGTGGCGTGCCCGAAGCGGCGCTCGACGGTGGACCGCACGATCGACATCGTGCCGGAGATCCGCTCGGCGACGCTGTTCCGGATCCTCAAGCACAACGACCACTTCGTGGTGGCCTCGATGAGGCTGTCCACCGCACAGGACAGGACCGTGCTCAAGGTCCACGTGGAGGAGCAAGGCGGGACCGTGTGCTGGGACGCAGTGACCTTCGAAGGTCCTTCCCCGCTCAAGCCGCCGCAGCCGAGCAAGACCAGCGAGCCGGACGAACGGTGGCAAGGCGGTGTGCCGCCCGCCGCTGACCAGTTCATGAAGAGGGTCGTGCGGAAGATCAACGACAGGGACCAGAGCGTGCTGCGGCTGGAATGCCCGAGCATCATCGGTGGGGGACTGGCCAAGTTGCTCGACGACGACGCGAAGCTGACCCTCGGTCAGGTGACCCAAGCGAGCCCCGCGCACGCGACGCGGTTGGTGCGCGGCACGCTCGGCGGGAAGCCGGCGGACGGCGCGCTCATGGTGTCCAGGCTGTCAGTGAACGGCAAGACGTGGTGGTGCGTTGTTCACCTCTTCTTCGATTAGCCACGCCGACCGACCGTGGTGGTTTGGCCGCGGCGACCCGCGGGCCCGTCGACACGCCGCCGACCGGGCCCACCGGGATCTGGTCGGCCCGAGTCGGGGTCAGCGCCGGACGGGGCGGGTCGGCGTGGTCGGTGCCGCCAGATCGTCGTCCCGGGCGGCGTCCGGTGAGATGGACAGCATCCCGGTGCGGAACGCGATGGACACCGCATGCGTGCGGTCCCGTGCGGACAGTTTGCGCAGGATGCTCTTGACGTGTGTCCGGACCGTCTCCACCGACAGGAACAGCTCCTTGGCGATGGCCGCGTTCTCCTGGCCCTCGGCGATGAGCTGCATGACCTGGTACTCGCGGCGCGACAGGGGGACGCGAGGAGGCGGCGCCTCACCGTCGCCGGCGCGGCGTTGCGCGGGCGGCTGGGCCTCGGGATGGGTGACCAGCGAGGCCAGCGCCGGGTCGAGATACCGATGGGCGCGGGCAGCTTGCCGAACCGCCTCCAGGACACGCTGCGGTTCCGCGGTCCGTGGCACCGCGCCGTGCGCCCCAGCACGCATGCAGGACGCGAGGTAGCGCGGGTTGCGGTCGGCGTCGCGCACCAGCACCACGACCCGTGCGTGGAGTTTGTGCGCGGTCAGTAGCTCGACCAGATGAGCGTTGGGCGCCAGGCCGGAGTCGAGCAGCACGATGTCGGGCGTCAGCTGCTCGTTCATCAGCAGTGCACCCTGCTGGCTGGCCGAGTGCGCGGCGACCTTGGCCCATGGGGTGCGCTCGATCAGCGCGGTGAGGCCGTCCCGGTACAGCGGAACGGTCTCCACCACCCCCACGGTGACCGTTCGCTTGGCCGTCGACGACCCGTTCGGGTACCCGTTCGCTGGTCCGAGCGCTCGGTGCAACTGGCCGCTGGGCCTGGTGTCCTTGACCTTCATAGTCCCTCCTCCCGTCGCTGCTGCCGCGTGGATCCGCCGAGGCCGGCAGTCAGGCGACGCCCCTCACAGTGGTCGTATGACGCCCGTTCTCGGTACGAGTTCCTCGAATCGTCGAACCGAGTGAACAATTATGTCTACCTCGCCGGGGCGAGTTTCGCCAGTCATACGCCTGCAGAATTTCGTGATCTCCCTCGACAGTAGGCTCGTCGCGGCGAGATCGGCCGTGATAATTGACCGGGCGGTCAGCCTGGAAAATTGACCGTACGGTCAGTCTGCTGGGTGATTCCTGGCATGTCCGGGACGTTTCGAAAGCAATACCGGCAGTAGTACCGCCGGGCCGGGGTGGCAAGGGCGCGTTACTCCGTTCGAGCGAGTGTCAAGCTCGCACAACCACTCGTTCGTGCCAGTGGCGTGTCCCCTCGCAGCGAGCCAGCAGTTCCGGTTGCAGGGTCGGGGTGCCCGGCGTGCAGCGGCCATGTCTCTTCGTGGCGGTCAGCAGTTCCGGTCGCAGGGTCGGGGTGCCCGGTGCGCAGCCGCGTCCCTCGTGGTGGGTCAGTGCCACAGTGCCCGCTCGGTGGGCGTGCTCGGGCGCCTGGCGCGGCAGCGGCCGTTTGCTGCCATGTCGCGGCGTTCGATCCGGTTAAGCTCACTCCACGCATTAGCGTTGCGGGGCAAGGTGGTCTTGCGCCGGAGCCGTCGGCGGAAGACCTCGGCAACAGATGTCCGTGGGCGACGCGAGGATCCGATGACCAGCGACCGAACGGTATGAGAAGCGCCGCGGATCGCCTGCGCCGTCTGCGCTGGCTGCTGACTGCCCTGTTCACCGCCATGAACGCGGTCGCGGTGATCGTGCTGGCGCTGCTGCTGATCGAGGCCGACGCGGACGAGGGCAGGCAGCGCCTGGACGCCGAGCTGACCAGGGTGACCACTGCTGTGCTGCGCGCGCTCGGCGTCGCCGACGACAGCCTGTTGCTCGAGCGGGTGATCAACGACCCGCTCAACGACACATGTCCCCAGTTCGCCGTCGTCCCCGCGGACCAGGCGTTCACCCGTCACGACAGTGCCCGTCAGTGCGTCGACGTGCCGGCGGAGCTGATGACCGACATCGCGCGACGGGCCGTCGTCGCCGACGGGATGCAGGTCGGCTACGCCACCACGCCCGACGACCGAACCGTCCGGTTCGCCGCCGAACGGTTCCGCACCGACACCGAAGGCCCGTACGTCGGCGCGGTCGTCTCCGTTGCCGACGCGGAACCCGAGGCGGCCCGGCACGATCGCATGGTTCTGCTGATCGTCGGCGGCTGCGTGCTGCTCATCGGGGTGGTGGGTGTGGCGGGCTACCTGCTGGCCGGGAGGGCGATCCGGCCTGCGGCCGGTGCGCTGGAACAGCAGGAGACGCTGCTCGCCGAGACAGCGCACGACCTGCGCACGCCGGTGGCCGCGCTGCGGGCGCTGGCCGAGGCCGCCGAGCGCAACCCGGAGCAGCGGGAGGAACTGCTCTCCCGGACCGTCCGGCTGGCCAAGCGGATGGGCGGCATCATCGACGGGCTGCTGGTGCGCGCCCGGCTGGCGGCGGGCGTCGAGCAGCTGAC
This sequence comes from Thermocrispum sp., assembly GCF_002919275.1. Classification (NCBI taxonomy): domain Bacteria; kingdom Bacillati; phylum Actinomycetota; class Actinomycetes; order Pseudonocardiales; family Pseudonocardiaceae; genus Thermocrispum; species Thermocrispum sp. Next base: position 36,610 of record NZ_PKFA01000015.1, read on the forward strand.
CATGCAGCCGATCTGGCTCGACCAGCTGGTGACCGGCGTCGTCGAGGAGACTCCGGCCGACGGTGCCCAGGTGACCGTGACCGCCGCGCCGACGATGGTGCACGGCGACCCGGTGCTGCTGCAGCGGGCGGTGACCAACTTGCTGGACAACGCGCTGCGCTACGGCAGGCTGCCGGGCCAGAAGGCGATCGTGCACGTCGCGGTGGCCAACGGCAGGGTCACCATCGCCGACAGCGGCCCGGGCATCGATCCGGCGGTGGCGCAGTCGGCGTTCGACCGGTTCACCACCAGCGGAGGGTCCGGGCTCGGGCTGTCCATCGTGCGCTGGGTGGCGCTGGCGCACGGCGGCACGTTGAGCGTATACAACGCCGAACAAGGGGGAGCAATTTTCGAATTGGTTTTGCCGCCGGCTACTCGGTGATGTGTTGTTTTGTCTCCGGTTGTGCTGGTTGTGCGATGACAGCTTGGTGCCACTGCCCGGTTCGCGGCTGGACGGTTTCGGAGCCCGATGAATTACGCTGATCACGTGCGGTCCGGGGAGGTTGGCACGACTCAGCGCAGGTGGCGCAGCCGGGTGCCGGTCGTCGTGCTGGTCCTGGCGTGCGTCGCGGCCGTGGTCGTGGCGCTGAGCGGAGCGGCCAAGCCGTTGCACGGATTGCACTTCTTCTCATCCGGCCACTGGGTCTACCACGAGGCCACCGACACGGTGTATCACGTCGACGGAGCCAGCCAGGCCGTCGACGCCGAGGTCGACATGAACGGCATGGCCGACCCCGACAGCCAGGTCGTCCAGGGCGACAAGAGCGGGTACGTGGTCGGCAAGGAGCACGTGGTCGAGTTCGGCAAGGCCGACATGAGCGTCGCCGGGGTCCGGCCGTCGGTGTCGCCGGAGCCGCCGGTGATGCTGGAGGCCAACGGCGGGCCGTACGCGGTGTACCGGCAGGCGGGCCGGATCATGCGCTTCGGCGCCGACGGCGGCCCGATCGACGTAGGTGGCCCGCTGGCGGACCCGGTGGTGACCAGCGACGGCACGCTGTGGCTGCTGCGGGTGGACAACGGGCTGCTGTGCTGGCTGGCCAAGGACGCGCGGCTGGTGAGCTGTCCGGTCAGCGTGCCGGAGGGGCACCGCGGGAAGCTCACCGTGGTCGCCGACCGGCCAGCGTTCGTCGACACCACGACCGACAGCGTGCACCCGCTCGGGCCAGCCGGCCTGGGCGAAGGGGTGCCGATGGGCGTGGACGTGCCCACCGAAGTCGAGGTCGCGCCGCGGGACGTGGACGGCCGGGTGGCGGTGCTGGACCCCCAGGCCAAGCGGTTGGTGCTGGTCGACGCCAAGCCGTTGACCAGAAGCGGGCGGCCCGAGCAGCCGCTGATCGTGCCGTTGGCCGGGGGTGACTACGAGGGCCCGGCGTCCACCGGTGATGCGGTGGCGTTGCTGGATCGGTCGTCGAACACGGTCGAGACGTACGGCGGTGACGGACGGCAGATCGCCAGGCAGCAGCTGCCCGGCGAGCCTGCCGACCGCGAGCAGCCGTTGATCACCGGTGAGGACGGCCGGGTCTACGCGGACGGCAAGCGTGGGGATCACGTCCTGGTGGTCGATCACGACGGCAAGGTCGCGGACGTCGACCTGACCGGTGCGAACGGCGACGGAGAGAGGACGGCGAAGGACCGCACCGCCGATCGCAACGTGGACCGGGCGCCCAGCCGCCGACCCGACCGCACCGATCGGGAACGGCCCCGGCGGCAGCAGGAGCAGCCGTCCGCATCCGATCGGTCGGTCGACGACCGGCCCGAGGGCAACGTGCTCCCCGATCCGAAGCCTGCGACGCCGCCGGGCGCACCGCGCGACGTCTCGGCGAGCCCGGGCAACGCCTCGGCCGTGGTCTCGTGGTCGCCGCCGAGGTCCACCGGTGGTGGTGCGATCACCGGATACCGGATCACGTGGGCAGGCGGGTCGAGAACGGTGTCGGCGGACGCCACGAGCGCCCGCATCACCGGGCTGACCAACGGCCGGAGCTACGTGTTCACCGTCGCCGCCCGCAACGCGGCGGGGCTGGGCACCAAGGCGAACTCGCGCGCAGTGACGCCGCGCGCCGTTCCGACCGTCGACGTCGTCTCCGCGCGTCAGACCGGTGACCGTGAGGTGACGCTGACCGTGCGGGTCGACGGTGGCGGTGATCCGAACGTGACGTGCCGCGTCACCTGGCAACGCAACAGCGCAGGCCGCACGATGCTGTGCAATGCCGCCTCGAACGGCGGCACGGCCACGCGGCAGCTGGTCATCGGCAACCTGCCGCCCGGCAGCTACACGTTCTACGCGAGCGGGGAGAACCGGGCAGGCCGGGGTCCGCGCGGCCGAGGCGCGACCGTGCAGGTCATCGGCCCGAAGCTGGTGCTGACCAAGGGCGAGCCGACCGACGAGTACTGCGGCGACCTCCCCGGCTGCGCGTGGATGCACATCGAGTTCACCGGATTCGAGCCGGGCAGCAGCGTGCACTTGGATCCGTATTCCAGCGATCCGGACTACGACAACCCGGGTGCCACGATCGTCATCGACGAGGACGGCACGGCTTCCACCGATCGCTTCGCTTACGCGGGGACCGGGCACACCGTGTGGGTGGTGGCGACCCTGCCGGACGGCACGAAGGTCAAGTCGAACGAAATGGTGTGGTGATCACCCGCCCGCACGTCAGTAGGGTCGGGGCACGTCGGGCAGCTGGAGGGCGAGGGAGGAACCGCGTGGGCGTAGCCGAGGTGTACCGGCTGATCGCCGAGAACGTGCAGCGCGTGGTGCGCGGCAAGCCGGACGTGGTGCGATTGGCCATCGCTACGTTGCTGGCCGAAGGGCACCTGCTCATCGAGGACGTGCCGGGGCTGGGCAAGACGACGCTGGCCCGCTGCCTGGCGCGCAGCATCGGCGGCACGTGGAACCGCATCCAGTTCACCCCGGACCTGCTGCCCGGGGACATCACCGGGGTGATGGTCTACCACCAGAACGCCGAGCGGTTCGAGTTCCACCCCGGCGGCATCTTCGCCAACGTGGTGCTCGCCGACGAGATCAACCGGGGCACGCCGAAGACGCAGTCGGCGTTGCTGGAGGTGATGGCCGAGCGCCGGGCCACCGTGGACGCCACGGCCCATCCGGTGCCGGACCCGTTCATGGTCGTCGCCACCCAGAACCCGATCGAGATGGAAGGCACCTACCGGCTGCCGGAGGCGCAGCTGGACCGCTTCCTGATGCGGATCGCCGTCGGCTACCCCGACCACGACGCCGAGGTGCGGGTGGTCATGGGCGACACTGCGCGGATCAACCCGGACGAGCTGGCGCCGGTGGTCGACCTGGACACGCTGCGCCAGGCGATTGTCCAGGTCCGGCAGGCGTACCTGGACCCGGCGATCGTCTCCTACGCGGTCCGGCTCGCGGCGGCGACCAGGGAGCACGCCGCGGTCCGCTACGGCGCCAGCCCGCGCGGCTCGATCGCGTTGGTCCGGGCCGCCCAGGCGATGGCGGCCACCGAGGGCAGGGCGTTCGTGACCCCGGACGACGTGAAGAGCGTTGCGCAGCCGGTGCTGGCGCATCGCCTGGTGCTGACCGCGGACGCCGAGCTGAACCAGCGCTCGTCGTCCGAAGTGGTCGACGAGGTGCTGGCGGCCACCCCGGCTCCGGCGATCAACCAGATCTGAGCCATGCGATTGCCTGCCGTGCGCCTCACCAGGCGGGGCGTTGCCGTGCTGATCTCCGCGATCGCCCTGTATGCGGCCGGTGAGCTGGCGGGGTGGCCCATGCTGCGCGCGGTGGCGGGAGCAGCGTTGGGGGCGTTGATCGCGGGCGTGGTCACGACCGTCCGGCGTCCGCGGGTCGAAGTACGACGCGAGGTCTATCCGGATCGGGTGGAGAGCGGCCGGCCCGCGTTGGCCACGTTGCGGGTCACCAATCCGACGCGACGGCGGCAATCGGCCTTCCTGGCGCGTGATCGGATCGAGCACGGCGGTGAGCACAGCGTTCTGGTGCCGTCCCTGCCGCCGGGCGGCACCGCGACCTTCCACTACGAGCTGCCCACCGAGCGCCGGGGGCGGATCACCGTCGGGCCGTTGCAGATGGCCAGGGTCGACCCGCTCGGAGTGGTGCGGAGGCCGCTGGCCACCGGGAACACGGCCACCTTGCGGGTCTATCCCAAGACCTACCCGGCGCGGGAACGAGTCGGTGGGTATCCGCGGCACCACCACGAGGGCCGGGCGATCGACGAGCCGTTGCACGGGTCGTCGGATCTGCGGGACGTGCGGGAGTACGTGATCGGCGACGAGGTGCGGCACCTGCACTGGAAGGCGACCGCGCACACCGGCCGGCTGATGGTGCGCGACTACATCGACCCGGATCAGCCTCGGTTCAGCGTGCTGCTGGACACCCGTAAGCGGGTGCTGCGCCCGGACGAGTTCGAACAGGCGGTGCAGGTGGCGGCCTCGCTGGTCAAGCCGGCCGCGCTGGCGGGCCATCGGTGCCGGCTGCTCACGCCGGGCGGCATCGACGTCGCCACGCCTGGCGGTCCGGCGGCGCTGCGCCGGATCCTCGACGCCCTGTGTGACGTCGCCCAGAGCGACGAGCCGGAAGGCGACGTGATCGTGCCGAAGACGCTGGCCGGTTCGGGTGCCGGTGGTGGCGGGCTGCTGGTCGCGGTCACTGGCCGGGTGGATCAGCGCGACGTCCGCGGGTTGTCCACGGTGCGCGACCGGTACTCGCGCATGGTGCTCATCGGTGTCGCCAAGCACGGACTCGGGTGGGACGGGATCGGCGTGCAGCGGCTGTCCGGCCTGCCCGCTGCGCAAGCGATCTCCGCGGTGGACGCCGAGCAGGCGATCCGTGAGTGGAATGCGGTGGTCGTGTGAGTGCGCCGGTGAGGAAGGACGAACGGCCTGGTTCGGCGGTCAGCGCGGGCTCGCCGGGGCTGCCGACGGGGGTGCAGCCGGCCCAGGACGCCCTGCGCAATCGGCGGGCGGTGTGCTGTGTGCTCGGGGCTGCCGCCGTGGGTGGCTTGCTGTTCGCCCCGGTGTTCTCGGTGCAAGCGCTCCTGCTGCCCGTGTTCGTCGTTCTCGTCCTGGCCTTCCTGGCCGACGAGATGTGCCGGCACCTGCCCCGCTTGATCCCGGTGCGCCCGCTGCTGGTGATCGCCGCGGGGTTGCTCGGTGTGGTCTGGACGGTCCTGGCGGACACCACGGTTGCCGGAATCCCGTCGGGGCGAACGCTGCAGCTGCTGCTGGCCGGGCTGACCGATTCGTGGCAGCTGGCATTGCAGTCGACGTGGCCGGCTCGTGCCGAACCGCACGTGGTGACGTTCGTTCCGCTGGCTGTTCTGTTGGCCGCAGTGCTCGGCGTGGAACTGTTGCATCGGGTGCGGCCTCCGCTGGTGGCGCTGCTGCCCAGTGCGGTGGTCGTGGCCGTCAGTCAGGCGTTCTTTCCGCTCACCGGTGGTCTCGCAGTCGTTGCCGGGCTGAGCTATGCGCTGCTGGCGGCGGTGCTGTTGATGGTCACCCGGCCCACGGCCGGTCCGCGTCGCTGGGTGCTCGCCGGGCTGGCCGTGCCCGTGGTGGTGTTCGCGGTCGTCGGTGCCTTGCTGCTTGCGGTGACAAGCCCGCTGGCGCGGCCACCGACGACGCTGCGCGACGCCGTCGTCGCCCCGGTGGTGCAGCACTCGGTGGCCAAACCGTTGGACGCCTTGGCAGCGCGAGTGCAAGAGCCGGAGGCGACCGCTTTCACCTATGTCGCGGATGCGCCGGTCGACCGGTGGACGCTCGCCGTGCTGGACCGATTCGACGGTGTCAGCTGGACCGCGGACTGGAGGTTCCGGCGGCTCGGCACCGCGTTGCAGCCGGATCCAGCGGTGACCGCGCCGACCACAGCCCGCACCGCCCAGGTCACGCAGCTGGATGCGTTGCTGGCGCCGTGGCTGCCCAGTCAGCCCCGGTTGTCCGGTGTGCAGGGCATCAGTCCTTTCGTCGACGAGGCCAGTGGCACGTTGCTGACCCAGAGCGGTCCACTCGCCGGGTACCGGATCGCGTGGCGGGAGCCGGCCGTCGATGCGGCCGAGCTGGCCGATGCGGCCGTGGACGGCGACGCCCTGGCCGAACTCGGCCCGCTCGGGCCGATCCCGCCGGAGTTCGACGAGCTGGCGCACGAAGCGACCGGCGGGCTGCGCGCCACCTTCCGCGCCGCCTTGGTGCTGGCCAACTATCTACGGGACAACTACCAGCTGGCGACCGGGGAGAACGTGCCTGCCGGGCATACCCTTTTTCACCTGCGTCGCTTCCTCACCGGGCCGGACAAGCGCGGCACCACGGAGCAGTTCGCCGCCGCATACGTGATGCTGGCCAGAATCCGCGGCATCCCGGCGCGCTTGGTGGTGGGTTTCCGCGGGCCGGGGCAGCCGAGCGATGGCGGTCGGTACGTGGTCCGCAACGCGCAGGCCACGGCGTGGCCGGAGGTCGCGGTCGAGGGGTTGGGCTGGGTCCCGCTGGATCCGGTGGGCAGCGCAGCCGGTGCGGGTGGGCAGCGGCCGACCGGGCTCGCCGGGGTGGCGGAGCAGGTGCGGTCGGAGCTGCCGAAGGACGTCAGCCGGCTGTCCGACCCGCCGGTGGCGCCCGAGCCGGGTGATTCGGCTTCGTCGGCGGACGACGCTTGGCCGTGGTCCTTGACGCTCGCGGTGGGCCTGGGGACGGTGCTGGCGTCGGGGCTGCTGGCGTGGCTGATGGTGCCCGTGGTCCGGGGGATACGCGCAGTGCGGCGTCGCCGAGCTGTCCCGGTGCGTGCCGTCGTCGGGGCGTGGGCCGAGGTTCGCGACCGGCTTCGTGCGCACGGTGTGCCGGTCAGCCCGGGAATGACGGTACGGGACCTCGCGCCCGCTGCGGCTCGGATCGGTGGGCAGGCCACCGTGGAGGGGGTGCGGGCGTTGGCGCAGGCGGTCGACTTCGCGCTGTGGTCCGGCAGCGCGGTGACGCAAGCGACGGCGGATCAGGCGTGGGCGTCGGTGCGGCTGGTCCGGCGAGGGCTGGCGACTCGCCCGCTGGGGGCACGCCTGCGTGCCGCGCTCGACCTGAAGAGTTTGTTTCCGCCCAAGGAGAAGGCACCCAGGGGAGCCGGTAACCCGCTCGGTCGTGGCAATTGATGCGTCTGGTGTACGTGTGGGTGACAGGGCCGTGCGAGGGGGCTGGTCGGCGATACCTGCGCAGCGAACTCGCTCGAGAAGCGCGGGCCGCCGAGGGTGCGGACGGCTCGCCCGGCGTGCCCTGCACACGAGAGACGAACTGCTGGGCAGCCTGTGACCTGACGCGGGGTCTTTCCGTCGATCCGATGGTCTTGGACAGCAGCTCCAGAAGCGTGCACAGCCCGCCGCCGGACCGAATGCCTCGAGGATGCGGATGGGCTCGCCCGAGCGGTGCGAGCGGTTGCCTGTGGGTGGGGACGGGCTGTCTGTGGGCGCGGACGGGTTGGCCCGAGGAAACGGGCGGCCTGCCTGTGGAAGCGGACGGGATCGCCCGAGGGTGCGAGCGGCGGCCCGTGGATGCGGACGGGCCATGCGGGGAGGCGCGCGACGGAGCCGATCGGAGTTGTCCCCGCAGCGAACCTGTGCGAGGCACCCCGCAGCGAACCCGCGAGGTGCCCCCCGCAGCGGAGCCGCGCGAGGTGCCCCTGCAGCGGAGCCGCGCGAGGTGCCCCTCGCTGCGGAACTGCGCGAGGCGTCCCGTGACGAACCTGTGCGAGGCACCCCGTAGCGGACCCGCGCGAGAGAGCGGCGCAACGTCACCCACACGAGCCAAACGCCCCATTGGGCGGTGAGCAGGGCCTCGGCAAGCCCACTCGCGCCGGCGACGCCCCCGGCAAGTCACCCACCCTGGCACGCACCCTGGCAAGTCACGCACCCTGGCAGATCACCCACAGGGACATCACCAACCACAGCAGCAGGCCCCGGCCCCGCTGTCGGTCGGACGCCAGTGACCCCTAGTCGCAGCTCGATCCGTCCAGCCCCAGTTGCCGGCTCGTGTACCTGCCGTCCACCGAGGACCCCTCCACGCGAAAGCAGTACTCCCGGCCGGGCTTCACCGGCAGACGGATGTCCTGCCGCCGCTTGGCGATCCGGTGCTCCCAGCTCGACCAGCCCTCGCGGAACCAGACCACGTAGTCCAAGCCCGGCGGTCCGTTCCAGCGCAGCTCCACGTACCCGTCCGCCACGGTCGGCACGGCCAGCCGCACCACTTCGCCGGCTCGATCACTCCGGGACGGCGGCTCGCTCTCCGTACCACTCGGCGGGGCAGGCAGGGCTGTCGGTGGCGCACCCTGGTCCCCGATCAGCAGCACGGCGGCAAGGATCCCGGCGATCAAGATCACTCCCACCAGCGCGGCCACGCGGACACCGGTCACGCGCCGCCGCTTCCGCTCGGGCCGGAACACCGCCACCGGCGGACCGGCGGGTCGACGCACCGGCCCCTCTCGGTGCACCGGCCGCTCCGGGGAGCCGCCGGCCAGCAGCACCGTCAACCGGTTCGCCACGGCCGATGCGGAGTCCGGACGGTTTCCCGGCTCGGTCGCCAGCAGCTGGCCGATCAGTTCCCGCGCCGCTGCGGGCAGGTCGTCCCGCTCCACCGTGGGCGGGCCGTCCTTCAGGATGCGCAGAATGCGCTGGGCGTCGGGCTCCCCCGTCACCACCGGATACGGCGAGCGGCCGGTCAGCGCGAAGTACAACACGACCCCGATCCCGTACACGTCGGTGCGCTGGTCGAGTGTTCCGTCGCGCAGCGTTTCCGGTGCGGTGAACCCCAGGTGCTCGCCCGTCGGCTGGCCGTACGTCCGTCGCGCTGCCACACCGAAGTCGGCCAGCACGACCTCCGGAGCCTGCTGGCTGGGCGCGGTGACAAGCACGTTGTGCGGGTGGACGGCGCCGTGCACCACCCCGGCACGGTGCGCGGCCGCCAACGCCAGCGCGACCGTCTCGGCGACCGCCAGCGCCCGGTCCACCGGCAGCGGTCCGCTTGCCCGCACCTGCTGCGCCAGTGACTGCGGGCAGCGCGGCATCCGGATGGCCAGGAAGCCGTTGGGCAGCTCTTCGCAGACCGACGGCAGGATCGAGCGAACGTGGGTCAGCGTGGCGAGTGCGGCCTGTTCCGCCGCGATCTCACCGCGGGTCTGCTGATCGAAGGGTCGGTGGAAGACCTTCACCATCAGCGGCGCGCCGGTGCGCGGGTCCGGCTTCGGATAGACCGTGGCCGCGCGGCCAGCCAGCGGCGCGGTCATGCCACCGGCTTGGCCAGTCCAGCGATCACCTCGGCACCCGGCAGCGCGGCCAGCTGGGCACCGGTCACCAGCAGCTTCGAGCCGCGCACCCCGCTGCCGACGATCAACTCCTTGGCTTCGGCCACCCGCTCGTCGATCAGGATCGGCCATCCTGCGGGCAGCCCGATCGGTGTGATACCGCCGGATTCCATCCCGGTCAGCTCGGTCGCGTCGGCCATCGGCGCGAACGACGCCTTGCGCACATCCAGCCGCTTGCGGATGACGGTGTTCACGTCGGCGCGGGTAGTGGCCAGCACCATCGCCGCCGCGTAGCGCACTTCACCGGCACGCTTGCCGGCTACCACGACACAGTTGGCGGAGGCCTCCAACGGAGAGGAGTAGGCGGCGCAGAAGTCCGCCGTGTCCGCCAACGCCCGGTCGATGGCCGCGACACCGATCCGCTCCGCGTCCTCGACCTCGGGCAGCGCTTTCGCGACGGGGGTGGCGAGCAGATGCGTGTTCTCCAGCGCAGGCAGGACGTCCAGCGTCCCGGCGATCGTCCACGTCATGGTTGAACGTTTACCATCGCCCGCCGCGCTGGACTTCGATGAGCTTCGGCCGCACGTCCACCATGTAGACAAGCACGGCGACCAGCCCCGCGATCCAGAACATCAGGCCGGGCCCGGCCACGCCGAACGCCCCGAACAGGACCATGGCCGCCGTACCACCGCCGGTGAGACCCATCCAGGCCGTCTTGGTCAGCCGATCCGCCGCCGCATAGGCATCGGGGCGCTGCAACGCGGCATGCACGAACGCGAAGACACCGACCGGGATTCCGGCCAGCTGAATGATGTAGAGGATGTCCAACGAAAGCGGTGCCACGTCACCAGTCTCCTGGAATCGCGGAGCCATGGCCAGCTCGGGTCACGCTGCAGACCTCCACAAATAGCACTCAGACCCCGGCGTATGCCAGGTGCGCCGGGGTCTGAATCGGTGTGGTGACCGGACCTGTTACTCGGCGGTCTTCCGCGTGGTCTTGCGGGCCGAGGTGGAACCGGCCGTCTTGCGGGTCGTGCTCTTGCGGGTGGTGCTCGCCTTCGCCCGCTTGGTGGCCGCGGTGTTCTCGGCCGCGACGGCGTTGGCCGTCTTCTTGGCCGAGGTCGCGGTCTTGACGCTCTCCTCGGCGGCGGTGTCGACGGCCTGCTCCGCGGCCGCGGTGGCCTTACGGGTGCGCTGGGTGACCTTGCTCAGCACCTCGTCGATGCGCTCGCGCGCCTCGCCGGCGACCTCTTCCAGCCGCTCCTGCGCCTTCTCCAGCGCGTCCTGCAGCTGCTCGAGGGTGTTGCGCACCTGCGGCTGCGCCAGCAGCTGGTCCCACGCCTCCTCGCCGGCCTCGGCCAGCTTGTCGTACAGCTTGCGCGCCGACTCGCTGTACTCGTCGACCAGCTTGCGCAGCTCGTCGGCGGTCAGCTTGCTGCGCAGCTCGCTGAAGTCGCCGGACCCACGCAGGTCCTCGGCGGCCTTGCGGGCCTCGTCGATGGCCTTGCGCAGGCCCTCGCCCGCTTCGTCGATGGTCTTGCGCACGCCTTCGCGGCCCTCACCGGCCCGCTCGCGCGCCTTGTGCACGGTGTCCACGACGGCCTTGGTGGCCAGGTTGCCCGCGCCAAGCGCGGCCAGCAGCGGCGTGCGGACCTGCTCGAAGGCGCTGTTGACCTGCTCGCGCACTTTGGCGATGTTGTCCTTGGTGTCTGTCACGGTCGGACGGGTCATGCTGAGATCACTCCTCGTTCTTGTCGGACTCAGCACGGTGCTGGTCCTGCTTCGCCGCGTTCTCCCGGCGGAATGAGTGGTAGATGTCGAGCAGTACTTGCTTCTGCCGCTCGGTGAGCTCGGTGTCTGCGCGGATCGCGTCCGGCACCGGACCCCCGCTCGGGGTGTCCAGGATTCCCGCCTGGACGTACAGCGCCTCGGCCGAGATACGCAGCCCTTTGGCGATCTGTTGCAAGATCTCCGCGCTCGGCTTGCGCACGCCCCGTTCGATCTGGCTCAAGTACGGGTTGGAAACACCCGCGCGCTTGGCCAGCTGACGCAGCGAGATCTTGGCGTTGGTGCGCTGCTGCCTGATGTACTGCCCGATGTCCCGGCCGATGTCCCGGCCGAAATCGGCCACCCTGCCGATGGGCTTGCCGGAAGAGGACTCCCGCGAGCCGGCTGTGCCGGACGCGTCGGTTCGGGCACCCGGACCCTCGTTGGTCGATTCAGGCATCCCGCCCACCTCCTTGCGACATCACCCACGCTACGCCCAAGTGCTAGCAATTGCAAGCACATTGCTTGCAACCACTCGGTGTGAGCTCAGCCACCATGGGTGGGGCCACATGACGCTCGGCGACCGACCCTGACGTCGGCAAATGCGCGTGCCGATCAGACTTCGGCGGGATGCCGACACGGGCAGCGGGCGCAAGCACTACTGCAAGCACCGTGCTCGGTACCGGATTTCCTTGTGCCGCGGGAGGCCAAACGCGACGGTGCCGAGGTGTGGCCGGACTCTCGCCGGCGGCGCCCGCTATCCCTGACCGTTTGCCGTCGAGTCGAAGCACAGGCAGAACGGATGGCCCGCCGGGTCGGCGAAGACGCGGAACGTCTTCGGCGTGTCGTCCAGCATCCGGGCGCCGAGGCGCAGCGCGCGTTCCTGCACCGTCTCCAGATCGGTGACGTCGAAGTCCAGGTGCAGCATCTGCGCGCGCTCGTTCGACGGCCAGGTGGGCGGCTGGTACTCCGGGTCCTGCTGGAAGCAGATGTCCACGCCGCCGTCCGGGTTGACCAGCGTCACCCATCGGTCGCCCGGCTGGTCCTCGGCGGAGATGGACCAGCCGAGCAGTTCGCCGTAGAACTGCGCCAGCGCGTACGGGTCCGGGCAGTCCAAAGCGACACAGCTGACGGTGATGTCGGGCATGGCGACTCCTTCGTCGGTTTACCGGTGCCGCCCATCGTGTTCCGGGGCACCGACAGCCGCAGCTGATTTTCCGGTCTCAGAACAGCAGCTGCGCGACCGTGTAGATGGCCAGCCCGGCCAGCGCGCCGACCACCGTGCCGTTGATCCGGATGAACTGCAGATCACGCCCGACCTGCAGCTCCACCTTGCGCGCGGTCTCGTCGGCATCCCAGCGCTCGACGGTGTCGGTGATCAGCGTGGTCAGTTCGTCGGCGTAGTTGCCGACCACATGGGCGGCCACGTCCTCGGCCCAGGTGTCCACCTTGGCGCGCAGCGGGTCGTCGCCGGACAGCCGCTCGCCCAGCCGGACCAGGCTCTGCTGCAGGCGCAGCCGCAGCTCGCTGGACGGGTCCTCGGCCGCGGTCAGCAACATCTCCTTGGCGGTCGCCCACGCCGAGCCGATCAGTTCCTGCACCCGCGGGTGCTCGACGATCTGCATCTTCACCTGCTCGGCCCGCGCGATGGTCTCCTGGTCGACCTGCAGGTCCTTGGCGAACTCGGTCAGGAACCGGTCCAGTGCCTGCCGCATCGGGTGGTCGGCGTCCACCTTCACCGCCCAGGCGAACGACAGCACCTCGCTGTAGACCTTGTCCGCCAGCAGCTCGTCGACGAACCGGGGCGACCAGGACGGCGCCCGGTCCATCACCACGGTCAGCACCGTCTTCTGGTTGTCCCGCACCCACTCGTACGCCCGGTCGCACACCAGGTCGACCAGCTTGTGGTGGGAGCCGTCCTCGACCACCTTGGCCAGGATCTTGCCGAGCGGCGGGCCCCACTCCTTGGCGATCACCCGGCGGGCGACCGCCTGCTCCATCACCGCCTGCACGTCCTCGTCCCGCAGCACCGTCACCGCGCCGCGCACCACCGTGGCGACCTCGCTGGTGACCCGTGCCGAGTTCTCCGGCTTCGCCAGCCACTGCCCGAGCCGCCTGGCCAGGTCGGTGTTGCGCAGCTTCTGGCGCACCACCTGCTCGGACAGGAAGTTGGTGCTGACGAACTCGCCCAGGCTGGAGCCCAGCTGGTCCTTCTTGTTCGGGATGATCGCGGTGTGCGGGATCCGGATGCCCAGCGGGTACCGGAACAACGCGGTCACCGCGAACCAGTCGGCCAGCGCGCCGACCATGCCGGCTTCGGCGGCCGCCCGCACGTAGCCGAGCCACTCCCCGCCACCGGCCGACAGTGCCCAGCTGCTCAGCAGGAACACCGCGGCGGCGCCGAGCAGGAAGGACAGCGCCACCGCTTTCATGCGGCGCAGCCCCTGCCGCTTCTCCTCCTCGGCCAGCTGTGTGCGCCGGGTGACCATGGTCAGGGTCTCGGCCTGTTCCGTCTGCGTCACGGTGGCTCCCTCGTTGCTGCTGGCGTGCGACTCACCGGTTCAACATCCGCGCGGCCGTCATTGTCGCCGCCGGCGCGGCTTGTCTGCCCGCTCTGTTCCCGCGTGCCGGTGATCTGCGAGGATCAATCGTCATGCGCGACCCGGTATTGGTACCCCGGCTGCGGCCGTTCGCAAGCACCGTGTTCGCCGAGATGACCGCGCTGGCCACGCGAACCGGATCGGTCAACCTCGGGCAGGGCTTCCCGGACACCGACGGGCCCGCGGGCATGCTGGACGCGGCCCGGCAAGCCATCGCCGACGGGGTGAACCAGTACCCGCCGGGACCGGGCAGGCCGGAACTGCGGGAGGCGGTCGCGGCGCACCGGCAGCGGTACGGCACCTCGTTCGATCCGGAGTCGGAGGTGCTGGTGACCGCGGGAGCCACCGAGGCGATCACCGCCGCCCTGCTCGGGCTCACCGACGCCGACGACGAGGTGATTCTGCTCGCCCCCTACTACGACTCCTACGCGGCAGCGGTGGCGATGGCAGGAGCGCGCCGCGTGGTGGTCTCGCTGGCCCAGTCCGACGGCACGTTCCGGCTGGACCTGGACGCGATCCGGGCCGCGATCACCCCACGGACCAGGGCCGTCGTACTCAACTCCCCGCACAACCCGACCGGGACGGTGTTCGGCAGGGACGAGCTCGCCGGCCTGGCTCAGCTGTGTGTCGAGCACGACCTGATCGCCATCACCGACGAGGTGTACGAGCACCTGGTGTTCGACGCGCCGTCCGGCCGCGAGCACATCCCGCTGGGCACGTTCCCCGGGATGGCCGAGCGCACCGTCACCATCTCCAGCGCGGGCAAGACGTTCAGCTGCACCGGCTGGAAGATCGGCTGGGCCTGCGGCACGCCGGAGATCGTGGCTGCGGTCCGGGCGGCCAAGCAGTTCCTCACGTTCGTCTCCGGCGGACCGTTCCAGGTCGCCGTGGCGCACGCGCTGAACAACGAGCTGCCGTGGGTGGAGCGGAATCGGCAGGCACTGCAGCGCAAGCGGGACCGGTTGTCGGAAGGGCTGGCGGACGCGGGCTTCGGTGTGCTCGAGTCGTCCGGCACGTACTTCGTCTGTGCCGACGTCCGGCCGCTCGGCATCACGGACGCCACCGAGCTGGCCTGGCAGTTGCCTGAGCGGATCGGGGTGGCCGCGGTGCCGGTGGGTTCGTTCACCGAGGGGCCGGAATTCGACCACTTGCTGCGGTTCGCCTTCTGCAAGCAGGACGACGTGCTGGACGAAGCCATCAAGCGATTGCGCTCGCTGTAGCGGCCCCTACACCCGTTCGGCCTCACCCGCCGTGGCGGAGGACGAAAAGTTCGCCGGGTTCTTCGCCGAGGCCGGGGCGCGGTGCCGACCTGTCCGCCGCCGCGCGCGGTTCCGCCGATCCGCTGGTCACGCCCGTCCTTACCGGTTCGAAGCCGTCTGTGAGCGTGTCAGTGCAGGTCACGATGGTCGCGGGTGGGCGAGATGGACTACCGGCAAACCGCCCAAACGCCGCATGGGGGACTGGATCAAAGGGGTGCAGGATGTAACACTCGTGCACGTGTACGTCAACGCGGCGACCTCGACGACGTGGGCCGACGGCATCCGTAGGGCTGCCGCGCGCGTGTCGGTCCTGCTCGCCCGCGTTGTGGTCCGTGTCGCGGTCGCCGCAGGTCTGGCGGCTGCCGGGTGGGGGCTGATGCTGGTCGTCGGCTCCGCCGCCGCTTCGGCCGACGAACCGAGCCTTTCGCTCGGCTCTGTCGAGCGGCCTGCGAGCGCTTCTCCCGCGCAGCCGGCACGGTCCGGGAACTCCGCCGAGCCCGGCTCCGAGGACGAGTCCGTGAGCCGGGGAGCCGCCACGAAGGAGGCCACGACCGCCGCCACCAGCGCATCGCGTCCCGGCCTGCTGGGCGGTGTCATCGGCGGTCTGGCTCAGACCACGTCGCACATCGCGAATTCGGCCGTGGACACCGTCAAGCAGACGACCGGTGCGGTGACCAAGACGGTGCACGACACCGTCAAGCAGGTGTCGGAGACTGTCAACGCCGTCACCGGCGGCGTGCGTGACACAGTGGGCAACGTCATCCGCCCCGGCAGCGGAATCGGTGACATCATCGATCCCGCGCCGTCGATTCCGGTGGTGCAGCCGGTCGTCACCGTGCCGATCAAGCCGCAGACACCACCGGCCACGTCCTCCGTGCGCACGGTCACGAAGAAGGCCGTCACGACGTCCGAGCGGCCAGAAGCGAAGAAGCCGCAGTCGAGCGAGCGCTCGCCGGCGCGGGCCGAGCGTCACGACGACCGCGCTCCTGCGGCTGGCATGGCCGACTTGGCACGTTCCGCCGGTAGCGCGTCGACGGGTTCGGCGCTGTCGAGCCAGGACGGCGCGGTTGGCGCCATGGAGAAGCAGATGCCGTCGACGCCGTGCGGCGCTTCGTCGCCGACGGTGGCACACGCGGACGCGCCGAGCAAGAAGCTGCTCGGCGTCGTCGCGACGACGACGGCGAGCAACCCGCTGCACCGGATCGGCGCCGTGGCAGTCGCACCGGAATCGCGCGCCGTCATGACCGCCGCGCTGCCGTGTACCTCCCCTGATTGACCTCGCCCCGGATCCGACGGGACAGCTGCGTCCTTTTTCGCCTTACCCCACCTGGCCTAGCAAGCTGAGCCATCCGTCCGTTCCGGCGTACCGACGTTCGTGGTCCGTCGGCCGCCGACCGCACAAGGGGCATTTCCGATGACCGACCGCATCGTTGCTCACAACAGCGCCGGGCACCGTCCCGCGCACGAGACCGAGTGCGGTCGCCCGCGAGCAACCCGATGGGCCGACCGCGCCCGGCCTCTCGGGGTCCTGCTCCGGCGCCGCGTTGCCCCCGCGGCGCCGGAGCCCACCGCACGGCGCGAAACCGGTTTCGGGCCCGCACGGCGTGCGCCACGTCAGCACGCCCCGCGCCCGATGGGGCGCGTCGCTCCGACGGACTTCACCGCGCCGAGGTTCCGTCGGCCTGTCCCACGACGCGCCTGACCGCGGTGGCTTTCCGGCATGACGAGGGGCTGTGCCGGGAAGCCACCGCGGACATTCTCGACGGTCCGGCACGGAGTTCGGCAAGTGCCGCATGCAGACGATCACGGCCTGCCAGAATGCGCGAGGGACGAATCAGGAGGATCGCGTCGTGAGCAGTGCACTGCCCGTGCCCATCGCGTTCGAGCTGCCGCAGAACTGGCGGCCCGCCGAGCCCGAACAGGTCGGAGCGCCGGAGGCGGCCTACGTTGCGTTGCGGCCCGAGCCGGTCACAGTCACTGACTTCGTCGCCAACATCACCGTCGCAGGCGAACGGCTGAACGGCGATCGTTCGTTGGTCGAGTACGTCGACGAGTCCCTGCGTCGGCTGCGTCAGACCGCACCCGACGCGGAGCTGGTCAAGCGCACCGAGACCGACGCCGAACAGACGCCGAGCGTGACCCAGATCGTTTCGCTGACCACCGACGTGCAGGGCACGCCGCGCCGCGTGCTGCAGGTCCAGGTGTTCCTCGCGGTGCCCGACCCGCAGTACCCGGAACAACGGGCGGTGATCGAGCTGGTGCTCAGCGCGGTGCCGGAGGAGATCGATCAGGTGGTCGGCGACTTCCGGGCCCTGGTGGACAGTGTCACGCCCCACGCTGGGCAGGCCGGGTGAGCCGCACGGGCCCGCCGGTGGCCGAGCTCTTGCGGGTGCGGGGCCGAGCTCTTGCGGGTGAGCGTCGAGCTCTTGCGGGTGAGCGTCGAGGTCCTGTCGGCGTGCGGCCGCTTGCCGCTGAGTGGAGCCCAGTGCCCGAGCGTCGGCCTTGTGGGCCTCGGCCGGAGCTGGAGGGGTCCTCCGGCGCGGCTGAACCGGCGGGGAGTCAGAACACCACGGTGCGTCCGGCGTGCACCAGCACCCGGTTCTCCAGGTGCCAGCGCAGCCCCCTGGCCAGCACCACCTTCTCGATGTCGCGGCCCTTGCGCACCAGGTCGCTCACCGCATCCTCGTGATTGACCCGGATGACGTCCTGCTCGATGATCGGCCCCGCGTCGAGCTCGGGCGTGACGTAGTGGCACGTCGCGCCGATCAGCTTCACGCCACGCTGGTACGCCTGGTGATACGGCCGGGCCCCCACGAAGGACGGCAGGAAGCTGTGGTGGATGTTCAGCGCCCGGCCCGCCCAGCGTTCGCACAGGTGCGGCGGCACGATCTGCATGAACCTGGCGAGCACGATGGCGTGCGGATCGTGCTCGTCGACCAGCTTCTCGATCTGGTCGAACGCGGCCGCGCGGGCCTCGGGGTCCGGCTCGGTCGGGAACGGCACGTGGTGGAACGGGATGCCGTGCGCGCGGGTGATGTCGGCGAGCACGTCGTGATTGCCGATGACCGCACGCAGGTCGATGTCCAGTTCACCGGAGGCCACCCGGCCGAGCAGGTCGTACAGGCAGTGGCCTTCCTTGGACACCAGGATCACCACGCGGCGCTTCTGGCCGGTGTCGTCGATGCGCCACTGCGCCTGGTCACCGCCCAGTGAGCGGGCCACGGGCTCGAACCGGGCACGCAGCTCGTCGACGTCGAACGGCAGCGAATCGGCCCGTACTTCCTGCCGGGTGAAGAACCACCCGGTGTCGGGGTCGGTGTGGTAGGCGGCCTCCACGATCCATCCGCCCGCCTCGGCCAGGAACGTGGCGATGCCCGCCACGATCCCGGTGCGGTCCGGGCAACCGAAGGTGATCACGTAACGGCGTTCTGGCACTCGGCCACTGTAAGCCGGGCACGTATCCGGCAGCGGGCGCGGGTCAGCCGGCGCAGGCGTCCTGCTGCGCGGGCTCAGGGGTGAGCGGTTGTGTCGCGGCGACGTCCTCACCTGGTTCGTGCTTGCCGTGACTGCGGGCCCAGATGCGGCGCCCGATCTCGATCAGGCCGACGGTGGTCAGCGCCAGGGCGAAGGCCAGCAGCAACGCCTTGCCGGGGTTGTCGGCGAAGTAGGCGCCGCCCACGTACCCGATCGTCACGCTGTAGGCGGCCCAGATCGTGGTGCCGATGAGGTCGAAGGTCAGGAACTTGCGCCACGGGTACCGGATGCCGCCGGTGGCGACGCCGGTGGCGAACCTTCCACCCGGCAGGTAGCGCGCGACCAGCAGCAACATCACGGCGTGCTGATGCACCTTGGCGCGCGCCCACTCGATGCGCTGGCGGCCCTTCTCGCCCCGGGAGAACCGGGCGATGAGGGTCGGGCCGGCGAACCGGCCCATGGCGTGGCTGGCGCAGTCGCCGACGAACGCCCCGATGGCCGCGACCGCGACGGCCAGCAGCAGCAGCTCGGTCTGCGGGCTGACCAGCACGGCAACCGTGACCACCGTGGTCTCGCTCGGCGAGAACGGGATGACGGCGTCGAGCATCGTGATCAGGAACAGCAGCACCCACAGCCACGGCGAATCGACGGTGGTCCGCAGCAGGGTGACGAACTGATCAAGAAGCTCGAACATGTCTCGATGGTGGCCCGAATCGACTCCCGTCACCACCGAAATGGAGCAATATCCGGGTTGTCCCCGAGGGGATTCACCCGGTCTCGGCGTGGGCCAATTGCTGCGCGACGTGGGCGTCCTCGTGCCGCAGCAGGCGCACCACCTGCTCGGCGATGGTCTGCTCGATCTTGCCGCCGACCAACGGAATCGAGACCTGAACTTGGCCCGTGACCTGCAGTTTCGACCCGCTGCCATGCGAGGTGAGCGCGGTGTTCACCTGGATCGAACCCGGCACACCGGACACATGCGCCGAACCGGTGCCCACCACGGTGCCGTCGCCGCGCGTCCGCCATTCCTGCGTGCGTTTAACAATCAGGTCACCGGCGTGGATTTTGCGCACGACAGGCGGCAGCTTTTCCGCCGGTATGCCTTGCTGCACGGTGTAACGGACGGCGTCCGGTGACCGTTGGTAATCCACAAGCTTCGCATTGTGTCCGCCGATGGCGGCCAATCGCCCGCGCACCGACTCCTCGTCGGCGATGGCCGCAAGGACCTTCTCGACCGGGTATGCGAACTCCGTGCTGTGCTGCAGGGGGCGTGCCATGGGCGGGAGATTACCCTGCTGGTCATGTCCCCATCCCTGGCCGACTACACCACGCTGCGGCTCGGCGGCCCGGCGGGCCGCATGCTCGAGGTCAAGACCGACGACGAACTCGTCGCCGCGGTGGCCGAGCGGGATGCCGCGGGCGAGCCGGTGCTGCTGCTCGGCGGTGGGTCCAATCTGGTGATTGCCGACAGCGGGTTCCCGGGCACGGTGATCCGGGTGTGCACCGAAGGCCGGCGGATCGAGCGGGTGACCTCGCCCGGCTCCGGCGGCGGCGACCGGGTCCGGGTCGAGGTGGCCGCGGGCGAGGACTGGGACGCCTTCGTGGCCGAGATGGTGGAGGCCGGCTTCGGCGGGCTGGAGTGCATGTCGGGCATCCCCGGACGGGTCGGGGCCACGCCGATCCAGAACGTCGGCGCCTACGGCTGGGAAGTGGGCGACTTCCTGCACTCGGTGCGGGTGTATCACCGTGCCACCGGCCGGCGCGAGACGATGGAGCCGTCGCAGCTGGCGCTCGGCTACCGCACCAGCAGGTTCAAGGGGACGGACGAGGCCGTGGTGCTCGCGGTCACGGTCGACCTGTACGCCGACGGGCTCAGCAGGCCGATCCGGTACGCGGAGCTGGCGCGCATGCTCGGCGTCGAGCAGGGCGCGCGGGTGCCTGCGGCGGACGTCCGCCAGGCGGTGCTCCAGCTGCGGCGGACCAAGGGCATGGTTCTGGACCCGGACGATCACGACACCTGGAGCGCCGGATCGTTCTTCACCAACCCGGTGTTGCCCGCGGGCGAGGCGGACAGGGCGATGCGGCGGATCGCCGAGGTCGTCGGCGGCGACGTGCGGATTCCCACCTATCCGGCGCCTGGGGACGCCGTGAAGTTCTCCGCCGCGTGGCTGATCGAACGGGCCGGGTTCACCAAGGGGCACCCGGGCCCGGGTGGCCGGGTGTCGCTGTCCACCAAGCACACGCTCGCGCTGACCAACCGCGGCTCGGCCAGCACGGAGGACCTGCTGGCGCTGGCCAGGGAGGTGCGCGACGGGGTCGCCGACCGGTTCGGGATCGTGCTGCACCCGGAACCGCTGCTCATCGGCTGCTCGCTGTGATCCTCGGCCCGGTCGGTGCGACCGGCTCTTCGGTGGCCGGTGCCGACAGCAGAAGCACGAATCGTGCTTGGGTGGCGTGATCCGAGCGTTGCAGTGCGGTGTCCAGCACGCCCTGCATGAACGGGCGTGGCCGGATACTTCGGCCGCGCCTTTCCCACACGGAGACCGTGCGATCCGACACACCGATCAGCTGGGCAAATGCACGAATGCTGAGGCGCATCGCGTGTCTGAGCGCGGTCGTTTCTCGTCCGGTCCACCTGGCGACTTGCACTGAGCTCAATCGCGAGGTGGTGGGGCCGTCCGGCCGTCGAGGACGACGCGAATACGTCGACGGCGTCGCCGTCGGAGCATGCGACGCAGCCATCTCCATGTCATCGACCCGCCTTTGTGTCGCGTCATCAGGAAACGTCGTGCACGCCCACCAGGAAACGCCGTGCACGCCCAGCTCGGCGATGTCATTCCGCGAGCGAAGTAGCCGGATGACTCACGGGGCCTCACTTGGGGTGTCACTCGTCGCGCAACGTCTTGTCGACCAGGCATGTGTCGGCAGATCCAGATACGGTGAGTGTTGTGCCGACTACGGAGAGGGCATCGTGGCGGGAGGGAATTCCGCTCTGCGCGCGCTGCTCGACGAGGCTGGGATGAGCAATGCCGGTCTGGCGCGAGCCGTGGTGCGGGCCGGGGCGGCCGAAGGAATCCATCTGGGGACGAACGCGACATCGGTGGGCCGAATGCTCGACGGTTGCCAGCCGCGATGGCCGGTGCCGCGGTTGGTGGCGAAGGTGCTGTCCCAGCACCTCGGGTTCGCCGTGAGCGTGACGGACTGCGGTTTTGCCGATCGTGACGAGGTCGCCGACACGTTCGACGCTTTCCGGCGAGCGCCCACCGCAGATGGCACGATCGCAACCGTGGTGGAACTGTCGGGTCGGGACATCAAGCGGCGGAACTTTCTGCTGGGTGCCAGTTTCGCCGCGGCTTCGTTCGCCGAGCCGGCGTGGCTGGCCATGACGATGCCGACGGCGCAGGCGGAGGCAGGCAACCGACGAGTGGGCGCGGCTGAGGTCTCGGTCATCACGGACACCGTGCGGCATTTCGAACGGCTGCAGCGACGAATCGGTGGCGGCAAGATCCGTGACCCGTCATCGGCTTCGTCCATCGGCAGGCCGAGCTGGTGCGGCGCCGCAGCTATCCGGATCACCTGACCCGCGATCTGCACCGTGCTGTCGCTCAAGCAACCTGGCTGGCCGGGTTGACCAGCATCGACAGCGGCCGCCACGCGCTCGGCCAGGCCTACTGCGCGCAAGCCCTTCATCTTGCCCATCAGTCCGGTGACCGGGTCTACGCGGCCAACATCCTGGCCGAGATGAGCCGCACGACGATGGACGTCGCCAACGCTTCGGGAAACGTCGCCGCCAATGGCCGGCACGCCGTGGCGTTAGCCCGTTCTGCTGTGCATGTCGCCGGTGAGCGGGCGACACCGGGGTTCAAGGCATGGCTGCACGCAATGGAGGCGCGTGCGCTCGCCATGGTCGGTGATCGGCATGCGGTCGACGAGGCCGTGCTGCGCGCTCGACGCTCGTTCGACGGAGCTGACGGCAACGAGCCGGAGTGGTTCGGCTTCTACGGTGAAGCCGATTTTCTTGCCGACGTCGGGCAGTGCCTACGCGACGTGGGCAGGCCGCGGCACGGTCTGGCCATGCTGGAGCGAGCGGCCGCAGCGCTGCCCGAGCACCGGGTGACGGCCCGGCTCAAGACCCAGATCCACATCGCGGCCGCACACCTGGCGATGGGCGACATCCGCACCGCCGGCGAAGTTGTCGCCGGGGTGTTGGACGCCACGCAGGTAATTTCGTCAAACCGCATCGTGGATCGCGTACGGTCGCTGCGGCGCCACGCCCACGGAGCCGGCCCTGGGCGTGCTGCACGCGAGTTCGACGAACGCGTGGCCGCCTTCCTTGCCAGCAACCGGGCGTAGTGCGCCTCTCCGACGGGAACCCCGCGGCTGGGTGCGCATCGAGCAGCTACCCAGAAGTAGCCGCTTGCCGCATCGGGTGAACCGGACGGCCCGTGGCATTCTGGACACGGCCGGTTTGTCCACGCGGCAGATCGCCGCTTGAGGAGGGGGTACCCGTGATAACACGCCGCACCGTGGTCCACGCGGCCGTGGCGGGATCGACCGTAGGACTGCTCGCCGCCTGCACCGGCGGCTCCACCGACGGGCAAGCCGTCGCGGACCCGGACAGTCCGCCAATCGCACTCATCACGGCAGAACCCGGGGACGGCGCGACCGGCGTCAAGGTGCGTGACGGCATCCGGCTGACGGTCAGCAAGGGCAAGTTCACCGAGGTCACGCTGACCAACCCGGCGGGCAAACAGGTCAAGGGCAGCATCTCCGAGGACGGTACGACCTGGCGGCCCGCCGAGCCGCTCGGCTACGGCAAGAAGTACACCTACACCGCCAAGGCGATGGGGGACGACGACAAGCCGGTGGAGCTGACCGGCAGCTTCACCACGCTCAAGCCCAAGTCCGTGGTGCGGGCCACCCTGAACCCCATCGACGACGCGGTGGTCGGCGTGGGCATGCCGATCAGCGTGCGGTTCGCCCAGCCGGTGAAGAACCGCAAGGCCGCGGAGCGGGCGTTGAAGGTGAAGACCACGCCTGAGGTGGAGGGCTCCTGGGGCTGGCTGCACGACCAGCAGGTCGACTGGCGGCCGAAGGAGTACTGGCCGGCCAACACCGAGGTCGAGGTGACCGCCGAGCTGTACGGGGTGCACTACGGCGGCGGGGCCTACGGCAAGGCCGACATCACCACGAAGTTCCGCATCGGCCGCAACCAGGTGGTCAAGGTGCACACCCCGGAGCACCGGATGAAGGTCTACCGGGACGGCAAGCTCTACAAGACCTACCCGTGCAGCAACGGCCGGGACGACGACCCGGACCTGAACACCCCGAACGGCACGGTCATCGTCATGTCGAAGGAGCCCACGTCGATCTTCGACAACGAGCGCTACGGCTACACCAACGTCAAGAAGAAGTGGTGCTGCCGGATTTCCAACCACGGCGAGTACATCCACGAGAACGAGGAGAACCGCGCCAACATCGGCAAGCGGAACACCTCGCACGGCTGCATCAACCTGTTCGAGGCCGACGCCAAGGACTACTTCGACTCGGCGCTGCTGGGTGACCCGGTGGAGATCACCGGCTCCAAGGCGGACTTCCCGACGACCTCGGACGTGTGGGACTGGCTGGTGGACTGGGAGTCCTGGCGCAAGCTGTCCGCGCTCTGACCGCTCCGCTCGGTCCACCTCGGCTGTGCCGGACCCGTCGGTGACACCGCTTGCGGGGCGCCGTGTGCTGCCCGTGACGCGCCGTGGCCGGGGAGGCAGCCGGGACGTGCGGAAGGCCACAATCTCCCCGCCGGTGTGAGGCCAACCACCCATTGTCCGCCACAGTTGGTGGGAAGATCTTCGCCGTCCCAGGTGTTGGACGCCGAGAGAACCCGCGCGCGCTACAAGGGGGTTGCACGATGACGTCCCGCACCACCGCATCCACCGACGTCTTCGCTCGAACCGTCGGGTGGATGCCGCGCCGGGTGGCCGTGCTGTCGGTGCACACCTCGCCGCTGGAGCAACCGGGCACCGGCGACGCGGGCGGGATGAACGTCTACATCACCCAGACGGCCAAGGAAATGGCCCGCCGCGGCATCGCGGTCGAGGTGTTCACCAGGGCCACGTCGTCCGATCAGCCACCCGTCGTGGAGATGGTGCCGGGCGTCCAGGTGCGGCACGTGCCCGCCGGGCCGTTCGAGCCGCTGGATCGCTCCGAACTGCCCAGCCAGCTGTGCGCGTTCACCGCGGGGGTGCTGCGCGCCGAGGCCTTTCACCCGCCGGGCTACTACGACCTGATCCACTCCCACTACTGGCTGTCCGGGCAGGTGGGCTGGCTGGCCGCCGAGCGGTGGCGGGTACCGCTGGTGCACACCGCGCACACGCTGGCGAAGGTGAAGAACGCGGCGCTGGCCGACGGGGACAAGCCGGAGCCGCGCGGCAGGGAGATCGGCGAGCAGCAGGTGGTCGAGGCGGCCGACCGCCTGGTGGCCAACACCGCGGTGGAGTCCGCCCAGCTGGTCGAGCTCTACGGGGCCGACCCTGCCCTGGTCAGCACCGTGATGCCGGGTGTGGATCTGGAACGCTTCACTCCCGGTTCGCGTATCGCAGCGCGGGCCGAGCTCGGCTTGCCCCCGGACGCCCTCGTGCTGGCGTTCGCGGGCCGGATTCAACCGCTCAAGGCCCCGGACGTGCTCTTGCGCGCGGCCGCCGTGCTGCTGGAACGCGATCCGTCACTGCGGGAACGACTGGTGGTGCTCGTGGTGGGCGGGCCGTCCGGGACCGGCCTGGAGCAGCCCACCGCGCTGCGCGAGCTCGCCGGCACGCTCGGCATCGACGACATCACGCGCTTCATGCCGCCGCAGCCCGCCGACCGCCTGGTGCAGGTCTACCGGGCGGCCGACGTGGTCGCGGTGCCCAGCTACAACGAGTCGTTCGGGCTGGTGGCGCTGGAAGCGCAGGCATGTGGGACCCCCGTGGTGGCCGCGGAAGTCGGCGGCCTGCCGGTGGCCGTCCGGCACGACGTCTCCGGGTTGCTGGTGCCGACCCACCGGGCGGACGACTGGGCCGATGCGCTGGCCGCTGTCGCATTGCGACCGGGCGAGCGCGCGCGGCTGTCGGCGGGCGCCTACGCTCATGCCGCGCAGTTCTCGTGGCGGGTGACGACCGACAAGCTGCTGGCCGCCTACGCGGCGGGTGCGGCCGTCAGCAGGCCACAGGCTGCTCAGGCCGTCTAGGGCTGCGACCAAGGACCCCAGGAGGCGCGATGTCCGACCTCGAGCAGGTCGTGCGGTCCACGCTGGACGCGATGGAGATCCGCTACGCCGAGCACGGCCCGGGCAAGTTCTTCGCCACCCTGCCCGGCACCAAGAAGCTGCAGACCAACTGCTGGCTCATCGTGGGCGACAACGCGTTCGCCATCGAGGCCTTCGTGTGTCGTCGGCCGGACGAGAACCACGAGCAGGTCTACCGCTACCTGCTGCGCCGGAACACCCGGCTGTACGGCGTCCATTACGCCATCGACGACGCAGGCGATATCTACCTGGTCGGCCGGATGGCGCACGAGTCGGTGACCGAGGACGAGCTGGACCGGGTGCTCGGGCAGGTGCTGCAGGCCGCCGACGGCGACTTCAACACGCTGCTGGAACTCGGATTCGCCGAGTCGATCCGGCGGGAGTGGGAGTGGCGGGTCTCCCGCGGCGAATCGCTGGCCAACCTGAAGGCGTTCGAGCACCTGATCAAGCCGTCGGCCGAGCGCGAGCCGGGAAGCTTGTCCGACTCGTGACGTTTGCGGTGCAACTGCGCTGAGGGCTCCTTCCGTCCTGCGGGCATCACACCCGTCGACGAAGGGGAACCTCATGCACAGGGGCTTTCGCATGCTGGGCGTGCTGACGCTCGCCGGGTGCCTGGCCGTCGGCTGCTCGTCCGAGGGCGCGAGCCGGTCCACCTCGGCGGCGTCGCCGCTGAGCGCGAACGCGTCCGAAGGAGCGGTCGACCGTGCCCAGCCCGGTCCGCAGCAGGCTGCTCCGGGCAGCCCGGGGGAAAGACCGCCCGCCACGCCGGAGCAGGCAGGCCCGAGCGCCGCCACCGGCACCGCGCCCGCCGCCGCCGACCTGGCCACCAAGGACCGCAAGCTCGCCCGCACCGCCAACGCCACGCTGCGGGTCAAGGACGTGGCCCGCGCTGCGGCTCGTGCGCGCGACATCGCCGCCGGCTTGGGCGGCTACGTCGGATCGGAGCGGACATCGGAGGATTCGGCGACCCTCGCCTTGGCGGTCCCTGGCGAGAAGCTGGATCAGGCGCTCGACCGCATCGCCCGGATCGCGCCGCTGACCACCCGCGAGGTGACCGTCGAGGACGTCACCGACGCCGTGGTCGACGTGCAAAGCCGCATCGCGTCCCAGCGGCGCAGCGTGGCACGTGCGCGGGCACTGCTTGATCAGGCGAAGACCATCGGCGAGATCGTCACGGTCGAGGAGGAGGTCGCCGAACGGGAAGCCGAGCTGGAATCACTCCTCGCCCGGCATCAGGCGCTCACCAGCCGGGTCGCGATGGCTTCGATCACCGTCACGATCACCCGCGACGACGTGCCTGCCGGCCAGCAGGACGACGACACTGGTTTCCTGGCCGGGCTCGCCGGTGGCTGGGACGCGTTCACCACCATGCTCGCCGCCGTCGCGACCGGCATCGGCGCAGCTGCACCGTTCGTGCTCGTCCTCGCGCTGCCGGGGGTGGCGGTGGTGCTGTGGCTGCGCAGGCGGCGCAATCGCAACCTGGCGACCGAGAGTCGATGATCGATCGCGGTGGGTAACGACTGGCGGAACGGCTCGAGGGAGGGGGAGTCGCGAAGCTCGAGCCGTTCCGCCAGGTCCGCCGGAAGTCCGACCGTGACGGGAGCCAACGGACGGCGGCGATTCCCGGCCCGCGCCAGGGAGTGCGTGGAGGCCGGCGCGGACGGGGTCGAGACACAACTTGTCAGAAATGCCACCGTTTTCTCAAGTACCGCCGCTCATCCATCCGGGCGGATTCTGCCGCTGACGTCCGCTCGGGGCAGCGTTTCGGAGCCCGGGAGAGTGAACGAAATCACTCGACGTGCCCAGGAAGGCAGAAAGGTCGTTCTACCGCCGGTAGGACCGTGTTACCCGTGTAGCCAGGGGGCCGGGGTCACCGAATAGCCTGAACGCATGGCTGACAACGCGATGGGAACCTTGGTCTTGCTCCGCCACGGGCAGAGCACCTGGAACGCGGAGAATTTGTTCACCGGCTGGGTCGACGTTCCGCTCTCCGAGCAGGGTGAACAGGAAGCCCGGCGCGGCGGTGAACTGCTGCGCGAACGCGGCGTGCTGCCGGATGTCGTGCACACGTCGCTGCTGCGGCGCGCCATCGTCACGGCCAACATCGCGTTGGACGCCGCGGACCGGCTGTGGATCCCGGTGCGGCGGGACTGGCGGCTCAACGAACGGCACTACGGCGCACTGCAGGGCAAGAACAAGAAGCAGACGCTGGAGCAGTTCGGCGAGGAGCAGTTCATGCTGTGGCGCCGCTCCTACGACACCCCGCCGCCGCCGATCGAGCCGGGCAGCGAGTTCAGCCAGGACGACGACCCGCGGTACGCGGGAGTCGACATCCCGCGCACCGAGTGCCTGAAAGACGTCCTCGAGCGGGTGCTGCCGTACTGGGAGTCCGCGGTGGTGCCGGACCTGCGGGCGGGCAAGACGGTGCTGCTGGCCGCGCACGGCAATTCGCTGCGGGCGCTGGTGAAGCATCTGGACGGCATCTCCGACACCGACATCGTCGGCCTGAACATCCCGACCGGCATCCCGCTGCGCTACGACCTGGACGAGAACCTCAAGCCGATCAAGCGCGGCGGCGAGTACCTGGATCCGGAAGCGGCGAAGGCCGCCGCGGAAGCGGTGGCCAACCAGGGCCGGTGAATTCTTGCTGACCGGCGTTCGGTGAACCACGGCCAAGGCCCCGGTGTCGATCATGCCGGGGCCTTGCCGTTTCCCGCGGCAGGCGCCCGGGCCGGCGGTTCGCCCACGGTGACCGCAAAACCACCAACGGGTGAACGGGAATTGACCTGCCGGGAAACATTTCCGCCCCGGATGTCACCGCGGTCACGAATTCCACGTCCGAGACTAGGACAACCGCCTACCTGCATGTTTACGATTCGCCCGTGAGTGTGGTCGCGACCGTTGCCGTCGCCGTCGGCTCGTTGGTGGCCGGCGTGGTGCTGGGGTATTTCCTCCGGCGCTCCTCCGGTGGGCAGCGCGCCGGCCGCCCAGAGGGCCCGACGGTGGCGGAATTGCTGCTTCGGCTACTGGATTCCTCGCGCAGCGCCGTCGCGGTGATCAACAAGTTCGGCGACACGGTGCTGCACAATCCGCGCGCGGTCGAACTCGGTGTGGTGCGCGACAACCGCATCGACCCGCGAGCCAGGGTGGCCGCCGACCAGGCGCAGCAGACCGGCGAGAAGGTCTCCATCGACCTGTCCCCGCTGCACGCCAAGGGCAGGCAGCCGGAGGCGGTGGTCGGTGAGGCGACCGCGCTGGGCGACGGGTTCACCGTCATCGAGGCGGTCGACCATTCCGAGGCGGTCCGGTTGGAGGCCACCCGGCGGGATTTCGTAGCCAACGTCAGTCACGAGCTCAAGACGCCGGTCGGCGCCATGGCGCTGCTGGCCGAGGCCGTGCTGGACGCGGCGGAGGACCCGATCGATCCGGACGGGGTGCGCCGGTTCGGCAGGAAGATCCTCGACGAGGCCAACCGGATGGGCACTTTGGTCTCCGAGCTGATCGCGCTGTCCCGGTTGCAGGGCGCCGAGCGGCTGCCGGACCTGGTCGAGGTGGACGTCGACGACGTGGTGCGGGAAGCGCTCGAGCGGGTCAAGCTCCCCGACGACGAGGACCGCAGGCGGTTCACCACCGACGCCGACAGCGGCCTGGTGGTGGAAGGCGACCGCACGCTGCTGGTGACCGCGTTGACCAACCTGCTCAACAACGCGGTCGCGTACTCGCCGCCGGGCAGCCCGGTCTCGGTGACCCGCCGCCTGGTGGACGGGATGGTGGAGATCGCGGTGACCGACCGCGGCATCGGCATCGCCCCGGAGGAGCAGGAGCGCGTGTTCGAACGGTTCTACCGGGTGGACAAGGCGCGCTCACGGGAAACCGGCGGCACCGGGCTCGGGCTGGCCATCGTCAAGCATGTCGCCGCCAACCACGGCGGATCGGTGCGGCTGTGGAGCGTGCCCGGCACCGGCTCGACGTTCACACTGTGCATTCCCGCGCGGCAGAGCGTGCGGGCGAACGCGACCCATGGCGAGCGTGCCACGCGCCTCGTCGGGACCGACCACGGAGGAAAGCTGTGACCAGGGTGCTGATCGTCGAAGACGAGGAGTCGTTCGCTGACCCGCTGGCCTTCCTGCTCCGCAAGGAGGGATTCACGACGGCGATCGCCACCGACGGCCAGCAGGCGCTCGAGGAGTTCGACCGCAACGGCGCCGACATCGTGCTGCTCGACCTGATGTTGCCGGGCATGAGCGGCACGGACGTGTGCAAGAAGCTGCGCCAGCGGACGTCCGTGCCGGTGATCATGGTGACCGCGCGGGACAGCGAGATCGACAAGGTCGTCGGGCTGGAGCTGGGGGCGGACGACTACGTGACCAAGCCGTACTCGGCGCGTGAGCTGGTCGCCCGGATCCGCGCGGTGCTGCGGCGCGGCGAGAAGTCCGCCGACCGGAACTCCTCGTCGGTGCTCACCGCCGGGCCGGTCCGGATGGACGTCGAGCGGCACGTGGTGACCGTCGACGGCAAGGAGGTCGCGCTGCCGTTGAAGGAGTTCGACCTGCTGGAGTACCTGATGCGCAACGTCGGCCGGGTCCTCACCCGCAGCCAGCTGATCGACCGGGTGTGGGGCGCGGACTACGTCGGCGACACCAAGACGCTGGACGTGCACGTCAAACGCCTGCGTTCGAAGATCGAACCCGACCCGAGCTCGCCGCGCTACCTGGTGACCGTGCGCGGCCTCGGCTACAAGCTCGAGGCGTGACCCGCCATGCGGCTCGGGGTCCTCGACGTCGGTTCGAACACCACGCATCTGCTGGTGGTGGATGCGCATCGCGGTGGCCACCCGACCCCGACGCACTCGGAGAAGACGACGCTGCGGCTGGCTGAGCGGATCACCCCCGACGGCGAGCTGAGCCAGGACGGTGCGGAGGACCTGGTGGCGGCCGTCGCCGCGGCACGCGACTCGGCGATCCGCCTGGGCTGCAGCGAGCTGATGGCGTTCGCGACCTCCGCGGTGCGGGAGGCGACGAACGCCGCCGACGTGCTCCGGCAGGTCTACGAGCGCACCGGAGTCGACCTCGAGGTGTTGTCCGGTGCCGACGAGGCCAGGTTGACGTTCCTTGCCGTGCGCCGGTGGTTCGGATGGTCCGCGGGCAGGCTGCTGGTGCTGGACATCGGGGGCGGCTCACTGGAAATGGCCATCGGTGTCGACGAGGTGCCGGACACCGCCCTGTCCCTGCCGTTGGGCGCCGGGCGGGTGACCCGCACCAGGTTCAGCAACGATCCGCCCAGCCGGTCGGAGCTGGTGGACACCTGCGCATGGCTGGACGAGCAGCTTTCCGGGGTGCGTGAGCAGGTCATGGCCAACGGTGCGCCGGACCACGCGGTGGCGACGTCGAAGACGTTCCGGTCACTGGCCAGGCTCACCGGCGCCGCGCCGTCCGCGGCGGGCCCGCGCGTGCGCCGCACACTCACCGACACCGCGCTGAGCCAGCTGATCGCGTTCATCTCCCGGATGACCGCGGCGGACCTGGCGGAGATCGACGGAGTCAGCCCGAGCCGCGCTCATCAACTTGTGGGTGGCGCGCTGGTGGCGCAAGCGACGATGCGTGCACTCGGTGTGAGCGAATTGACGTTGTGTCCCTGGGCGTTACGCGAAGGCGTGATTTTGCGCAGGCTGGACCACACGGATCTGGATGCGCACGGTGAAGTCTGGTCTCAGCAAGTGGGCCCGAGCGGGGTCGGCCCTGCACGCAGGCGCGCGTGATTCAGTACCGTGTAACGCTGTGACAACGCTGGCGGTGCTACCAGCCCCTGTCAGGCCGTTGGCGAGCCGTCACGCCACGTGATGCACGGATCGGCGATCAGGCACGGTGAGAGGGATGAGTCGACAGAACGGTGAACAGCCCACGCGGCGGCTCACTGTTGCCGAGCTGTTGGCGCAGCACGGCAAGACCGACATCAGCAGCAGTGCCGGTCGTCGCCGCCGCCGGCGTGCGGAGGGCCCGGACGAAGCGGCCGACACCGAGCTGACCACGACCGCGCCGCACGAGATCATCGCGCGTATTCGTGCCGAGCGGCACGACGCCGGGTACGACGGCGACGACAAGCCTGGGCGCAACGGGCATTCGCTCGGCGAGCTGGACACCAAGACCGAGGTGGCGCGGCCGGGGCCGGACGCCGCCCAGCCGAAGCCGCCCGCGCCGAAACCACCGCAGGGCCAGCCGGACGACACGGCGACGACCAGGACCGACATCAAGCCGGTCACACCGCACGACGGCCCCTCTCGCGACGACATCCCACCGCTGCGTCAGCCCGGCCCGGGGAACCGGACCGGGCGGGGCTTCGCGCCCGTGCCGCCACCCGGGGACCGCAACGGGACCGGTTTCCCGTCCGCGCCTCGTGGTGAGCGGTCCGGTACGGCGTTTCCGCCTGCCCGGCCCGGCGGGGAGCGGACGGGCACCGGATTCTCGCCGATGCCGGGTGCGGGTGAGCACAGCAAGCCTGCCTTCCCGCCCGCCAACCGGCCGGGTGACCGAACTGGGACCATGCCGCCGACCCCGCCTCGTGGTGAGCGGTCCGGTACGGCGTTTCCGCCTGCCCGGCCCGGCGGGGAGCGGACGGGCACCGGATTTTCCCCGATGCCGGGTGCGGGTGAGCACAGCAAGCCTGCCTTCCCACCCCCGCCCCGGTCGGCCGAGCGCAGCAACCCCGGCTTCGCCCCGCCGCTGCGGCCCGGCGGCGTCAACGGGATCAACGGTGTCAAGGGCGTCGAGAGCGTCGACGGGGTCACCGGTGGCAAGGGGGTCAACGGCGCCAACGGAACGGCCGTGCCGCCCGCCGCTGCCGGGGAGAAGTCCGGCACCGCCTTCGCGGCACCGGTCCCGCCCGGTGCCATCGACGACCGGCTGAACGGAGCGGACACCACGCTGGCGAACCGGCCCGGCCAGCCGCCCACGCCGGGGCCGGGCGGCCCGCCGGTCCCGCCGGAGCAGCGCCAGCAGATGGCGCCGGAGGACGGCCACACCGAGCAGTTCGACGCGGTCGAGGACTTCGTCGAGGACGCCGAGGAGGAGCTGGCCGACGACGAGTACGCCTACGACGAGGCGGATTACGCCGAGGACGACGAGCTCGACGACTACGCCGACGGGGACTACGACGACAGCGATTACGCCGACGAAGGCTACGAGGACAGCGACTACGTCGACGAAGGCTACGAGGACGAGAACTACGCCGAAGACTACGACGCTTCCGACGAGTCCGCCGTCGACGACGCAGACGACGAGCCCGAGCTGCTGAGCGGTCAGCAGGCCAAGCCGGAGCCCGCCGCCGAGCAGGCGGCGGCGTCCGACCAGGACGACCAGGGCGACGAGGACGACGAGCAAGAGCAGTCCCCGGCCAGGCAGTGGCTGGTCGTCGGGGTGCAGCTGGCGCTGGGCGTGGTCGGCGGCGCGGCGGTGTGGCTGTTGTTCAACTGGCTGTGGAACCAGCTGCCGGTGGTGGCACTGGGCACCGCGCTGGTGGTCACCGCAGGCCTGGTGTGGATCGTGCGCAAGATCCGCAAGGCCGAGGACATGCAGACGACGCTGATGGCGGTGCTGGTCGGCCTGGTCGTGACGGTGTCACCGGCGATGCTGTTGCTGCTGTCCAGATGAGTACTCGGTCGATCCCGGTCGGACTGTCCACCGCGTCGGTCTGGCCGCTGCGTGCCAACGTCGGCTTCGAGCTGGCCGCCGAACTCGGCTTCGACGGCGTCGAGGTGATGGTCTGGGTCGACTCCATCAGCCAGGACGTCTCCGCGCTGAAGTGGCTGTCGGACTCCACCGGCGTGCCCGTGCTGTCGGTGCATTCGCCGTCGTTGCTCATCACCCAGCGGGTGTGGTCGTCCGACCCCGAGGTGCGGCTGCGGCGCAGCGTCGACGCCGCGCTCGAACTGGGCGCCCGCACCGTGGTGGTGCACCCGCCGTTCCGCTGGCAGCGCAGGTACGCCGAAGGATTCGCCGATCTGGTGGCCGAGCTGGAGGAGTCCAGCGGCGTCGAGATCGCGGTGGAGAACATGTACAAGGTGCGGCCGCCGATCGGTGCCCGCAAGCGGCGCGTGTCCGCGTTCCATCCGTCGATCGATCCCACCGACGTCGGCTACCGCCACTACACGCTGGACCTCTCCCACACGGCGGCCGCGGAGATGGACGTCTTCGCGCTCGCCGACCGGATGGGCGAGGGCCTGACCCATGTGCACCTGGCCGACGGAACGGGGCGGCCGGTGGACGAGCACTTGCTGCCGGGCAAAGGCAACCAGCCGTGCGCGGAATTCCTGGAGAAGCTGGCCGCCAGCGAGTTCTCCGGTCAGGTGATCCTGGAGATCAACACCCGCAGCATGCGCCGTCCGGCCGATCGGGTGCGAGCGCTCGGGGAAGCGCTGTTGTTCACCCGCCTGCACCTCGGGCAGTGACGTCCACCGGGCATCCGTACCGGGCCTGTGCTGCACGTTCGTGCCGGCACCCACGCGGGCCGGGTGCGCGGTGGACACCCGGCGGAACGGCGGAATCCGGTTAGTCTCGTGGTGTGAACCCGTTGCGCTCGCTCATCCTGGCCGCGGCCGAGGCCGAGTCGATCCGCAAAGCGGTCAAGACCGCGCCCGTGACCCGTAGCGTGGTCGAGCGCTTCGTCGCCGGGGAGACCACCGAGGACGCGGTGGCCGTGGTGGCGCGCCTGGCCGACGAAGGCCTGCACGTCACGCTGGACTACCTCGGCGAGGACGTCACCGACAATGCCCAGGCCGAAACCACCGTGCAGGCCTACCTGCAGCTGCTCGACCAGCTGCACGCCGCCAAGCTGACGCCACGGGCGGAGGTGAGCGTGAAGCTGTCCGCGCTCGGCTTGAAGCTCGACGAGCGGCTGGCGGCCGACAACGCCTTCCGCATCTGCGCGGCGGCCGAACAGTGCCGCACCAGCGTCACCATCGACATGGAGGACCACACCACCACGGACGCCACGCTGCGCATCGTCCGCTCGCTGCGGTCGACGTGGCCGGACGTCGGCGCGGTGGTGCAGTCGTACCTGCGGCGGACCGAGGACGACCTGAAGGAGCTCGCCGTTCCGGGTTCCCGCGTCCGGCTGGTCAAAGGCGCCTACGCCGAGCCGCCGGAGGTCGCCTACCAGGATCAGCACGAGGTCGACCTGGCCTTCGTGCGGTGCGCCAACCAGCTGCTGGCCGGCGGCGGGTACCCGATGTTCGCCACTCACGACCCCCGGCTGATCGACGTGGTGCAGGACCGGGCGCAGGCGTACGGGCTCGGCCCCGGTGACTACGAATTCCAGTTCCTTTACGGCGTCCGGCCGGACGAGCAGCGACGTTTGGCCTCGGCAGGGGATACCGTTCGGATCTATGTTCCCTACGGCGATCAGTGGTATGGGTACTTGATGCGCAGGCTTGCCGAGCGACCCGCGAACACAGCGTTCTTCCTGCGCGCGTTGGTGAGCAGATCATGAACCATGTCCGTCCCTGTCCCTTGACCAGCGCTGACGGGATCGCGTCATGACTGCGTCCGCGACCGAGCAGCCGGTGCCGTTCGCCACGGCCAGCCAGGCCCGTTCCCTCGGAGACGGGACGTTCACCGCGGCCCTGCGGTCCGAGTGGTCCATCAACGGCCACCCGCACGGAGGGTTCGTGACGGCATTGATCGCGCGCACGGCCATGCAGGTGGCGAGCGAGCACGAAGGGATCAACGGCGAGCCGGTCTCGGTCAGCGCGGAGTTCCTCCGGGCCACCAGCCTCGGGCCGGTGCTGCTGCGCACGGACGTCCGCAAGGTGGGCAGGCAGACGTCGGTCATCGCGGTGATCGTCGAGCAGCGGGGCCGCAGCTGCGTGGAAGCATCCGTGGTGATCGGCCGCGTGCCTGCGCAGCGGCCCGCGTGGGTGGACCTGCCGGTGATGCCCGCCGAACCACCGGCGAACGCGCTGCCGCTCGGCGAGGAGATGCCCGGGGTCGGGCCGAGCGTCTTCCGGCTCGCCCAGGGATGCGACGTGCGGCTGGACTCCAGCGCGGCGGCACAGGTGGCGCGGCGGCCGGTGCGCCCGGCACCGGGCACGCGGGACCGGCAACCGCCGCCGAGGATGCGGCTGTGGGTGCGGCCGCGGAACGCCGAGCCCGATCTGTACTTCGCGCTGCTGGCCGGCGACCTCAACCCGCCCATGCCGCTGCTCATCGGCCGCCCGGGATGGGCGCCGTCGGTGCAGATGACCGCGTACCTGCGGGGCAGGCCGGTGCCGGGGTGGCTGCGCATTCACGTGGAGAGCAGGGCGGTCGGCGGGAGCTGGTTCGACTCCGACGCCACGGTGCTCGACGCCAGCGGGCAGCTGGTCTGCCAGGCCCGCCAGCTGGCCCTGACCCCTGGTCCGTGAGCCCGGTTCCGCCGGCCGGGGCGGGTTGCTGACCGAGCGCAGCCGGATGCTTTCCGCGCGTGCCGGGCGTGCGCTTCTAGAGTGTGCACATGAGCAATCCCGTCATCGCGGTCGTCGGTGCAGGCAAGATCGGTGAGGCGCTGCTGTCCGGTCTGCTCCGCGGCGGCCACCAGCCGGACGAGCTGATCTTCGTGGAGCGGCACCCCGAGCGGTCCGCGCAGCTCACTGAGCAGTACGGCATCCGCGGTGTCGACCTCGCGGAGGCGGCCAAGACCGCCGACGTGCTGGTTGTCTCGGTCAAGCCGCAGGACATCGAGCCGCTGCTGGCCGATCTGGCGCCGCTGGTCAGCTCGCGGACGCTGATCGTCTCGCTGTGCGCGGGCCTGCCGACCACGCTCTTCGAGCGGCGGCTCGGCCAGGTGCCGGTGGTGCGCGTCATGCCGAACACGCCGATGCTGGTCGGCGAGGCGATGAGCGTGGCCTCCCCCGGCCAGTACGCCACCGCCGACCACGTCGCCGTGGTGGAGAAGATGCTGTCGCACGTCGGCAAGGTCATCGAGCTGCCGGAACACCAGCAGGATGCGGTGACCGCGCTGTCCGGGTCGGGCCCGGCGTACTTCTACTACCTGGTGGAAGCCATGATCGACGCCGGCATCCTGCTCGGGCTGCCGCGGGCGGTCGCCGAGCAACTGATCATCCAGTCGGCGGTGGGTGCGGCGAAGATGCTGGCCACGTCCGACGAGCACCCGGTCCTGCTCCGCGAAGCGGTGACGTCGCCTGCCGGGACGACCATCAACGCCATCCGTGAGCTGGAGAAGCACGGCGTCCGGGCGGCGCTGCTGGACGCTATCGAGGCCGCCAGGGACCGGTCGGTGGAACTGGGGAAGGCGCACGAGGACTGAGGGTGGCGTCGGCGCGTGGATCGGGTGCGGTCTGGCGGCGGCGCTCGGCGTGATGCGGCCCGACGCCCGCCTGCCCCCCGCGACTCGGCTCCGCGTCGGCTTCCGGCGACTCGGCTCCACCTCGGCTCGCTTCCGAGGTTCGGCTCCACGTCGGCTTGCTTCTCGCGCCTCGGCTCCACACCAGCTTGTTCCCGCGCTTCCGCCCCGCGCCGCCCTGCCCCGCGCGGGGTATTTTCCGCGCTCGGTGTCCGCCGCTTCGCCCCCGTCCGGTGCCCGTCTCCGGTATGACGTCGACCACGCCCGAAAAGAGCAATGCATATCACGCGGATGGCTCTTTCCCCGGCAGCGACACGCCGAACGCGGGCAGCGGTTCGCGGCAAATCGGGCGCGCATGTCGCACGAGTCACACAGGTCCCGCTAGGCTCAGAGGTAGCACGCGCGTGTCGTCACCGTTCGGTGGGGAAGCCGAGCGGCGCGACGCGTGCCACAGGAGTCTGACTATGCCGCAGAAGAAGGGCCCCCAATCGGTCACGCCGGGCGAGGTGCAGTTCCTGACCGTCGCCGAGGTCGCCGCGATGATGCGGGTCTCCAAGATGACCGTGTACCGCCTGGTGCATTCCGGCGAGCTGCCCGCCGTCCGGGTGGGCAAGTCCTTCCGGGTGCCGGAGAAGGCGGTGCACGCGTACCTGGAGAACGCCTACTACGACGTCGGATGAGCGCGATCACCGACCCCGGCACGATCCGGTCCCCCGGGCAGTGCAGGAGCGGGCAACTGCCCGGCGAACGGCGCTTGATAATCTCGCCAAGCTGGTTCAATTCGTGTGAAAAGAGGAGTGCCCTGTGGGGTCGGTGATCAAGAAGCGTCGCAAGCGCATGTCCAAGAAGAAGCACCGCAAGCTGCTGCGGAAGACTCGCCACCAGCGTCGCAAGCAGGGCAAGTGATCATCGCGCCGCCGGGCCACGGCGGCGGCCCTCGCACCGGCACCGGCGTGGACCGGAACCGCTTCCTTCGGCCCGGGTGTCCATCCGCGGTCGAGGGTGTTAACAGGTCGTAAGCACTCTGGGGAAGGCCGCACACGCGGAGTAGCATCACCGATGCGCGCCGTGCCACGAGCGAAGACGGTGCGCACCGGCCGGCGGTGCTGATCGCGCCGTCGTGAGTCGTTCGTGTCCTTCGCGTCCGGGGAGCGGTATGCCGTCCAGAATCGTGCTGGTCACCGGGGTCGGCGGCGAGCTGGGTGGCAAGCTGCTGGCCAGGTTGGGCAACAACCCGGATTTCCAGCGGGTCATCGGCGTGGACACGGTGCCGCCCGCGCCGCACGTGGCCGCCCGCATGGGCCGGGCCGAGTTCGTTCGGGCGGACATCCGTAACCCGCTCATCGCCAAGATCATCGCAGCGTCCGAAGTGGACACGGTGGTGCACGCATCCACCACGGCGCACCCGGCGGGCCCGGCGAGGCGGACCGCGGTCAAGGAGATGAACGTCATCGGCACCATGCGGTTGCTGGCGGCCTGCCAGCGATCCCCGCTGGTGCGCAAGCTGGTGGTCAAGTCGACGGCGGCGGTCTACGGCACCGATGCGCGCT
The DNA here is from genome assembly GCF_002919275.1 of Thermocrispum sp. Classification (NCBI taxonomy): domain Bacteria; kingdom Bacillati; phylum Actinomycetota; class Actinomycetes; order Pseudonocardiales; family Pseudonocardiaceae; genus Thermocrispum; species Thermocrispum sp. The sequence continues at coordinate 75,174 of NZ_PKFA01000015.1, forward strand.
CGCCCGCGGTGTTCGACGAGGACGCCCCGCTGCGGCCGCCGTCGGCGCAAGGTTTCGTGGCCGACGCGGTCGAGGTGGAGAACTACGTACGCGGCTTGCAGCGCAGGCGGCCGGACATCGCGGTCACCGTGGTCCGGTTCACCAACCTGATCGGCCCGCAGGTCGACACGGTGACCACCAGGTACTTCGCGTTGCCCGTGGTGCCGACCATCCTGGGCTACGACGCGCGCATCCAGCTGCTGCACGCGGCCGATGCGCTGAGCGTGCTGGAGCTGGCCGCCGTGGAGGACAAGCCGGGCGTGTTCAACGTCGGCGGCGACGGGGTGCTGACGCTGTCCCAGGCGATCCGCCGGGCCGGCCGGGTGGAGCTGCCGCTGCCCAAGGCGATGCTGCCGTCGATCGGGAGGATGCTGCGTGGCGCCAGGCTGGTGGACTTCTCGCCCGACCGGATCCAGTTGCTGCAGCACGGGCTGGTCGTGGACACCACGAAGGTGAAGCGGGAGTTCGGTTTCGTGCCCCGCTGGTCGACGCAGGAAGCGTTCGACGACTACGTGCAGGGTCGGGGGCTGCGGCCGGTGGTCGACGGGGGCGCGATGACGGAGTCGCTGAGCAGGGTGGCGTTCGCCGCCGCGCGCCGCATGTGATCCGCGAGTCCCAGGAGTTGTGATGGCCGATCAAGATCCCGCACTGGGTGTCGTCCGAGGTGGCGGCGCGGCCCAGGCCCGCACGGCCGGGGCCGCCCAGGTGATCCCGCTCCCCGGGCGTTCGGGGCGGCACGCGACGCCGGCCGGTGATCGGTGCGATGCCGAGGTCGCCGACGTGGTCGCCATGCCGACCGCCGCCGGACGCGCCGGGCGGAGCGACCACGTGGACGCGGACGAGGAGTCCGTCCCGGCTCAGCTGAAGCGGGCACTCGACTTCGTGCGGGACAGGCTGACCGGCGACTACGACGTCGACGAGTTCGGGTTCGACGCGCAGCTGACCGAGGCGTTGGTCCTGCCCGCGCTGCGCGTGCTGTACGACAAGTGGTTCCGGGTGACCACCTCCGGGGCGGAGAACCTGCCCGCCACCGGTGGCGCGCTGTTGGTCTTCAACCACTCGGGCACGCTTCCGCTCGATGCCCTCATGGCCGCGGTCGCGGTGCATGACGCGTCTGGCAGGCACGCCCGCCATCTGGCCGCCGACCTGGTGTTCAAGCTGCCGTTCGTCGGTCCGTTCGCCAGGAAGGCCGGGTACACGCTGGCCTGCAACCCCGACGCGGAGCGGCTGCTGAGCGGCGGCGAGCTGGTGGGCGTCTTCCCCGAGGGGTTCAAAGGGATCGGCAAACCGTTCTCGTCCCGGTACAAGCTGCAGCGGTTCGGCAGGGGCGGGTTCGTCTCCGCCGCGTTGCGCACCCGGGTGCCGATCGTGCCGTGCGCCATTGTCGGGGCGGAGGAGATCTATCCGAAGATCGCCGACCTCAAACCGCTGGCCCGGCTGCTGGGGCTGCCGTACTTCCCCATCACGCCGTTCTTCCCGCTGTTCGGGCCGCTCGGGGCGATCCCGCTGCCGACGAAGTGGCACATCGAGTTCGGTGAGCCGGTGCGGACCGACCGGATGACCGAGGACGCGGACGACCCGATGGCGGTCTTCACGCTCGCCGATCAGGTGCGCGAGACGATCCAGCAGATGCTCTACGCCCGCCTGGCACAGCGCAAGAGCATCTTCCGGGGGTAGGGTCGGCGCCCCTGACAAGCCGACGCCACGGCAGGCGACCTCGCGGCCGAGGAGTGGTGCGGAGCGCCCAGTGGCTGTGCTGTCCGGTCAGCGTTTGCGGTAGGCCATGCCTGCGGCCAGCACCCCGGCCAGCGCCCCGATGCCCAGTACGGACGGCACGCCGATCTTGGCGGCCTTGCGCCCGGTCCGCCAGTCGCGGATCTCCCACTGCCGTTCCCGCGCGATGTCCCGCAGGCCGGTGTCCGGGTTGATGGCCACCGCCGTGCCGACCACCGACAGCATGGGCACGTCGTTGACCGAGTCCGAGTAGGCCGTGCAGCGCTTGAGGTTCAGGCCCTCCTTGGCGGCCAGCGCCCGGACGGCATGCGCTTTCGCCCGGCCGTGCAGCAGATCGCCGACCAGCCGTCCGGTGTAGACGCCGTCCTTCTGCTCGGCGACGGTGCCGAGGGCGCCGGTCAACCCCAGCTTGCGCGCGATCAGGTTGGCGATCTCCACCGGCGTGGCGGTCACCAGCCACACCCGCTGGCCGGCGTCCAGGTGCAGCTGGGCCAGTGCCCGGGTTCCGGACCAGATCTTGTCGGCCATCAGCTCGTCGTAGATCTCCTCGCCGATGGCGTTGAGTTCGGCGACGCTGCGCCCGGCCACGAACGACAGCGCCTGCTCCCGCGGCGAGTTGAGGTCGCCCTCCTTGCCGCTGATCCGGAACTTCAGCTGCTGCCAGGCGAAACCGGCCAGGTCGGCGGTGGTGAAGTACTTGCGCGAGGCCAACCCCCTGGCCAGGTGGAACAACGACGAGCCCATCATCATCGTGTTGTCCACGTCGAAGAACGCCGCGGCGGTCAGGTCCGGCGTCACCTGCTTCTTCGGCTTGCCGGGTTCGGCGTCGGCGTTGGCCTTCTCCAGTGCGACCGCGGCTTCGGCGGAGGCCTCACCTGCTTCTGCGGCTCGCTGCTCCACGTCGCGCGGCGACTCCTTGCTCCACCACAACGACACGCGCACCGCCTCCCAGGGAGCAAATCGTCCTGTCAGTTACAGCCTATCCAGGCCCCCGACGACGTGCTGTTTCACCCGCGATCTTGCTTGGCCGCGAATCACCGGGTCGATCGGAGCCGACGACGTGCTTTTCACCCGCGATCTTGCTCGGCGGCGAGTCACCGGGTCGATCGCCATGAGGCGCAGGCGAAACAGCGGGCCCTGACCGCTGGGCCGATCACGCAGTCGTGCGTCACCCGGCTCGTCGATCGATCGATGGAATGGTGCACCCGGTCGGCGCTCGACCCGGCAGTACGGTTCGCCCTCGCGCCGAGCCGTGTCCGGCACGGGTTCCTGGCGAAGAACGGCCTCGGTGACGACGATGTCGATCTCCAGCAGCATCGTCTCCCAGCCATCCGCGCAGCACCGGCGCAACCAGCGATCAGCCGGAAAGGGGTTGGAGTGGAGCAACGACGACGTGTCCCTGCGCGGCGAAAGGCGGCCGGAAAGCGGCTAGTTCAGGTCCAGGCGGAGGTTGAGCTTGCCGAGCTTTTCCAACAGCGGCAGCAACGGAAGACCTCCGGGCTGCTGCGTGGGCTCGTCCGGCGGCGGCTGAGTCGTCGTGCGGTCAGGGGCTTCCGGAAGCTGCACGGTCGGCGGAGCGCTGTCGCTACCGCTGCCACCGGGTTGCCCGCCGTTGTCCGGTGACTTCTGCTCTGCCGGGTCTTCGGCGGTGGACGGCGCATCGCCCGGCTTCGCCGCCGAGGGCGACTTGCCGCGCGTGCTGTCCGCGGGCTGTTCGCTCGCGCGCGGGCGGACCGACAGGTCGGGCGACGTCGGGGCGTCCTGGCACTCCAGCGTCGCGGGCAAGGCACCGAGGGCATCGGCATGTCCGGAAGTGATCTGCCGACATGGCCACCGAGCCAGCAACGCGCTGGCACGCTGCTGCACGCGGGAAATCAGCTCGACGCTGCCGTCGAGATCCCCCACCGTGCTCGCCGGCACGTCGGGACGCAGCGCTGCGAGCCGCGCGCGGTTCTTCTTCGCCCAGTCGCGCAGCGCCCGCAGGTCGTCGCCGTTCGTCTGCGGGGCGTAGCTGGTGATGTTCCGGGACGCGGCCGCGACCGTGCCGTTCAGGTCGGCGATCAGCGAGCGGTATCCGGCCAGTTCCTCGGCTGTGGTCCCGCCGTCGGCCCGGTCCCGCTCGGCCAGCGCGGCCAGCTCGGCGATCCGGGTTTCGGCCAGCTCCAGCTGCCGGAGCGCCTTGCCGCTCGGCGAGAAGGTCAGGTCGAGCGAGATCGACTCGGTGGTGCGTTTGACGTCGTACAGCCATTCGCCGGGCAGGGCGCTCTGCGACAACTCGATCCCGAACGCCCCCAGCGCGACGATCCCGGCGGCGGTGGCGGCGGCCCACAAGCCGGCCTTGCGCCGCTGCGCGCGGGACGGCCGGGCGAGCGGACGGACGGTGGCCGATTCCTCCGGCTCGTCGTCGGTGGTGATGGCGGCCGCCTCGGACATCACCGCGGCTTTCATGCGGTCCCGCCGGGCCGGCTCGAGAACGGGTTCGGAGCCCAGCTGGCGCAGCAGCGCGACCACGGCAAGCTCGTCGGCGAACTCGGTGTCCCCGGTCTCCGGCGCGCGCCCAGCACGATCCACCGCGTCGGCGAAGCGGTCACTGGCTTCGCGCGGCCGCCGGGACCAAACGGGCTCGTTCACGCTGCTGTCCTGACTCGGGGGCGATTCCTGAGGGCCCAACGACCAGCCCTGGTGCCGGTTACGCCGGTCCACCCGGAAGAACGCCTGTCCGGCCCGGGTGGTTCCGGCCCCGCCGCGAGCCGGGGCGGCGACGCCGTCATCTGGTCCCCCGCGGCAGCAGTTGCGCGAGGCGGCGCACGGCGCGATGTTGCAGCGCCTTCACCGCACCCTCGTTGCGCTTCATGATCACTGCCGTCTCGGCCACCGACAGTCCCTGCAGGAACCGCAGTACGATGCATTCCCGCTGGTCGTCGCCCAGCTCCGCGATGCACCGCAGCAGCTGCTCCTTGGTGGCCATGGCCATGACCTGGTGCTCCGGGCCTTCGTCTGCCCGGTGTTCGGCCAGGTACGGCACCGGCCCGGCGTCGGCGATCTCGCCGGTGCTGATCTCCCGCCGGTACTGGCTCGACTTGACGTGGTCGAGCACCAGGTTGCGGGCGATGGTGATGAACCAGGCGCCGACGTCGCGTCCCTGGTAGGTGATCGAACGGATGCGCCGCAGCGCGCGCAGGAACGTCTCGCTGGTGACGTCTTCGGCCAGTTCGCGGTTGCCCAGCCGGAACAGCACGTAGCGGAAGACGGTGTCGACGTAGCGGTCGTAGAGCGCGGCGAACGCCTTCTGGTCGCCCGCCTGCGCCGCGCGCACCAGCCGCCAGGCCTCGCTGTCGCCGTCGGTCGCCGCACCGCCGACGGCCTCGGCGGTGGCGGGCGGCCCGGGCAGCGGATGCCGGCGCGTGGTCGTCATGGCGTTGGTCGCTCCGGGGCGGGCCGAGGACACCTGCCGAAGACCAGCCATGGCGTTGGACACATGGTCTCCTCGCTGCTGTGCGTCGATCTGTGGCTTCGCGTCACGCGCGGTGACGAATCCCCACGAGCGTGCGCAGCATACGTTGTCGAAACGGTTGTTCGGTAGTGCTCGCAGCGACTGAATCTGCGACGATCGTCCGAATGACGTATGACGTCACGACGCGGTAGCGGTTCGGTTCCGACTGGCTTGCGGTGGCCGGCTCGGCCAAGATGACAGGCGACGGTGCCGAGCTCAGAGCGCGAAGGAGAGCCGTGCCGAACACCTCCGAACTGGCGAGCACGGCCGCCGCTCGCGACCCGGAAGGGCTTGCCCTGGTCGATGCGGCGACCGGTCGAAGCATGACATGGGCGGACTTCGACGGGGCGGTGTCCGCCGAGGCGGCGCGATTGGCCGGCGTCGGCCTGCAGCAGGGCGACCGGGTGGCGGTGTGCCTGCCGTCGTCGATCGACTGTGCGGTGGCCATGCTGGGAGCCGTCCGGGCGGGTGGGATCGTGGTGCCTGCCTCCCCGCACGAGCCGGACGAGGACCTGCGGCGCATCCTGGAGCACAGCGGCTCCCGCTTCCTGATCTCCGGGCGAACCGACGGCGACGTCCCGGTCGAGCGAGTCCTCGAGCCTCCGGCGGCACGGCCGGGTGCGGACACGGTGGCGACGGCCACGCCGGTCGGCTCCGGCGAAGACATCGCGCTGCTTTGTTACACCACCGCCGCCCGCGGTCAGGCCCGCGGCGTGATGCTGTCGCACCGCGCATTGCTGGCCAACGTGGAACAGATGGCGGCGATCGACCCCGCACCCGTGACGGCCATCGACCGGGTACTGGTGGCGGTTCCGCTGTTCCACGTCTACGGGTTCGGGCCGGGGCTGTTGCAGTGCATCCGGGCGGGCGCGACGGCCGTGATCGCGGACCACACCGACGGGCGGGCGGCCCTGGCGGCCTGCACGCAGCACCACGTCTCGGTGGTGCTTGGGGTGCCCGCGATGTACGCCGAGCTCGCGGCGCTTCCCGCCGACGAGCTCCGTTCCGGCCTGGCCAGCGTGCGCTTGCTGATCTCCGGGGCGGCGGCGCTGCGGCCGAACGTGCTGACGGCGATCGAGCAAGCGACCGGCCTCGGCGTCTACGACGGCTACGGGCTGACGCAGGCGGCCCCGATGCTGGCCTCGACCTTGGTGACCGGTCGCCCCAAGCCCAACTCGGTCGGCCGCGCGCTGCCCGGGGTGGAGCTGCGGCTGGTCAGCGACGCGCCGACACCGGACGACGAAGCCGACGAAGTGCTCGCCGATCTCTCCGACACGGACGGCGACACCGGGATGGTGGCGGTCAGGGGGCCGAACCTGTTCTCCGGCTACTGGCCGGACGGGGTGGGTGGCCCGGACGACGACGGCTGGTTCCAGACGGCCGACATCGGCTACCTGGACGCCGACGGCGATCTGCACCTGGTCGACCGGGTCGACGACACGATCGTCGTCAGCGGGTTCCCGGTGTATCCGCACGAGGTCGAGGAGGTCGTCGCCGAGCTGCCGCAGGTCGCGGAGGTCGCGGTGGTCGGCGTGCTGGACGACCACACCGGGGAGGCGGTCAAGGCGGTCGTGGTTCCCGGCCCGGGCAGCACGTTGAGCGAGCAGCAGGTGATCGAGCACTGCGCGCAGAAGCTCCCGCGCTACAAGGTGCCGATCGCCGTGGAGTTCTCCGGCCAACTGCCGCACACGGTCACCGGCAAGCTGTATCGCACCAAGCTGCGCTGACCGTGCGGCCGGTGCGGCAGCGGCTGCCATCGCCAGGGCACGCCGCCGTGGTCGTCGGCGTTGCGCCTCGGGCATCATGTGGCCATGCCCGAGGTCACCGTCGTCAGCCGCGTGAACTGCCACCTGTGTGAGGTCGCCGAGCAGGAGGTGGACCGCATCTGCGGCGAACTCGGCGTGCCGTGGAAGACGGTGGACGTCGACAGCGACCCGGAGCTGCGTGCCGAGTACGGCGACATGGTTCCGGTCATCCTGATCGACGGCGTGCAGCACGGTTACTGGCGGGTGGAGGAGGAGAGGTTCCGCGCCGCCCTGGCGGCCGCGCAGTAGACCATTTCGCGGCCGTCCCGGCCTGCGGTCGAGCACTTGACTTTCAGCCTTCCGGACGACCCGATCTGCTCTGCGCAGAAAACGCGGTCGTGACGGGGGCTGAGGAGGATGATGGAGCCATGACCGCTGCCGATTCATCGCGTGCTTCGGTGCTGCGCGCCGCGTTGATCGGCGTGCCGGCGCTGGCGAGCGCACTGGCCGTCGGTCACCTCGCCGGTGCCTTGATCGCCCCGGGCGCCTCGCCCTATGTGGCGGTGGCCAACAGCGTCATCGACCTCTCGCCGCCGTGGCTGGTGGAGTTCGCCAAGGAAGCCTTCGGCACGGCCAACAAGGTGGTGCTTTTCGCGGGCATGGCGGTGGTGCTGCTCGCGCTGGCGGTGTTCGCGGGGTGGCTTGCGCTGCGGCGCCTGGTGCTCGGGCTGGTCGTCGTCGGGATGCTCGGTGTCGCGGGCCTCGCCGCCGTCCTCACTCGCCCGGACGTGGGCCCGTTCGCCGTGCTCGCTCCGTTGGTGAGTGTGCTGGCCGGGTCGATCGTCTTCGCCTGGCTGCACGCTCGGGCCACGGCCGGGGAGCCCGTCGCGGGGCCGGACGAGGGGGCTTCGGCCGGCCGTGCGCCCGGTGCCCCTGTTCTGCGAGATGCCGGCGCCGAACCCGTGACGCGACCGCGCCATGAGGTGGGTGCCGAGGAAGCCGAGGCGGCGCAGCAGGCAAGCGATGAGCCGGACGCCGGCGGGGCCCGGCAGCCGGAGCAGCCGGCCGCCGAGCCGGGCAAGGTCACGGCCGGGCAGCCGCAGCGGTCGGACTCGGGTGTGGATCGCCGGCGCTTGCTGGTCGGGTCGGCGGGCGCGCTCGTCGGTGCAGGCCTGGTCGGTGCCGCCGGGCAGTGGCTGGCCGGCCCGGACGCGGAGGCATCCCGGCGTGCTGTCGCCCCGTTCGTCGGGATCAAGCGTCCCCCGGCTCCGCCCGGCGGTGCGGACTTCGCCTCGTGGGGGACGCCGGCCTTCATCACGCCGAACGAGAACTTCTACACCGTCCACACCGCGTTCGTGCTGCCCAGGCTGCGGGCCGAGGACTGGCGGCTGCGCATTCACGGCATGGTCGACCGCCCCGTCACGCTGACCTACCAGCAGTTGCGGAGCCGGCCGCTGGTGGAGCGCACCATCACCATGGCGTGCGTGTCCAATCCGGTGGGTGGCGATCTGGTCTCGACCGCGAACTTCATCGGAGTCGACCTGGCCGAGCTGTTGACGGAGGTCGGTGTCCAGGCGGGGGCCGAGCAGCTGTTCAGCACCAGCGAGGACGGGTTCACCGCGGGCACGCCGATCGACGCGGTGCTCGAGCCCGGCCGGGCCATGTTGGCCATCGGCATGAACGGCGAGCCGTTGCCGGTGGCGCACGGGTTCCCGGTGCGCATGGTGGTCGCCGGGCTTTACGGGTTCGTCTCCGCGACCAAGTGGCTGGTCGATTTGGAGGTCACCACGTGGCGGGCGCGCACGCCGTACTGGGTGCCGCGCGGCTGGGCGCGCGAAGGCCCGGTGAAGACGCAGTCGCGGATCGACAAGGTGACGGCCGACGGCGGAAGCGTGCGTGTAGCGGGCACGGCGTGGGCGCCGCACATCGGCATCGACAAGGTCGAGGTGCAGATCGACGACGGGCCGTGGCAGGCAGCGGAACTGGCCACGGAGGTCAGCAAGGACACCTGGCGCATGTGGCGGCTGTCGGCACGCGTGGATCCCGGTGAGCACACGGTGCGCTGCCGAGCCACCGACCGCAGTGGCTACACGCAGACCAGCAAGGTCGCGCCCCCGGCGCCGGACGGCACGACCGGCTGGCACGAGGTCTCGTTCTCGGCGTGACCCGTTCTTGGATGGGGGTCGAGTGGGCTGTCGGTGCGTTCGGCTGGCGCGAGGTCTCGTTCTCGGCGTGACCGGCATCCGGATGGGTGTCGAGGGGGTTGTCGGTGCGTTCGGCCGACGCGATGGTTCGTTCTCGACGTGACCGGTTCTTGGATGGGGGTCGAGTGGGCTGTCGGTGCGTTCGGCCAGCGCGATGGTTCGTCCTCGGCCTGATGACCGCGGCGGTCAGCGATCGTGCGCCGCGCCGGTGATCTCGGCGGCTGCCATCGGCCGGGAGTCCCGCCCACCAGGGCCAGGGACCCACTGCGCTCCGGCCCCCCGGAGCCGCTGCCACCCCTGCGGTCAGGGGCTGCCTCCCCTGGCCGGGAGTGACCTGACCTGCGGGGTTCCGCACAGCCTGCCACCCCCCGTGGCCGGGAGTGACCGACGTGCTGACTGGCGGGATTCCGTGCCAGGACCTGCCGCCCCCGTGGCCAGAAGTGACCTGACCTGCGGGAAGGGTGCGGGTGGTCAGAGGCGGCTGCTCCGGCGCCAGAAGTCACCGTGCACGCTGCTCAGCCAGAGCAGAAGCCCAGCGCCGGCGATGTGTGGCGTCGGCGGGCTTGCCCCCGTGAGCCGTTCGAACGATCGGCAGGCGGCCGCGCTCGTGGCTTCGAACACAGCCGTGAGCAGCCGAAACATGGCGCTGCTCACCCGAAAGTCCCGCCGATTTTGTGCGCACGTTCACAAGCGTTACCGTTACTAAGGCATCCACCTTCTCTCCCCGGGCGTTCGGTGTGCCAACCGCGCCAGGGCACGCGTTTTGTGAGGGCAGCACGTGGCACGGTCAGGCAACGGAGTCCAGCCTCCTCAGCCACCCGCTGACGGAGAGCAGACCACCGAGCTGCCCAAGGTCACCGACCGCGCGATCGGCCGCACCAGGGACATCCCGGAAGCCGCCGTCGCCCGCCTTGCGGTCTACCTGCGGGTGCTGTCCGCCATGGCCGACCAGGGCGCGGTCACCGTCTCCAGCGAGGAGCTGGCCGCGGCGGCCGGGGTGAACTCGGCGAAGCTGCGCAAGGACCTGTCCTACCTCGGCTCCTACGGCACCCGCGGCGTCGGCTACGAAGTGGAAGTCCTGGTCGGCGAGATCGAACGCGCCCTCGGGCTGACCCGCAAGCAGACCGTCGCCGTGGTGGGCATCGGTAACCTGGGCCACGCGCTGGCCAACTACGCCGGATTCCCCCGGCGCGGCTTCCCGGTGGAGGCGCTGTTCGACGTGGACCCGGACCTGATCGGGGTCCCGGTCGGTGGCCTTCCGGTGCAGCACATCGACGACATCCCCAAGGTGTGCGCGCAGAAGCGCATCGCCATCGGGATCATCGCCACCCCGCCCGCGGCGGCGCAGGCCGTCTGCGATCGGCTGGTGGCGGGCGGCGTGCAGTGCATCCTCAACTTCGCTCCGGTGGTGCTGCAGGTGCCGTCCCACGTCGAGGTCCGCAAGGTCGACCTGGCCGTGGAGCTGCAGATCCTGTCCTTCCACGTGGCGCGCAAGGCCGAACAGCGGCACGCCGGCCGGGCGGCGGCCAAGCGGGCCGAACGCAACGGCGCGCGCTCGTCCGCGGCCCAGTCGTCCGGTCAGCGCACCGCCAAGCGAGCGGCCGCACGCCGCATGCCGTCCAACGGTGAGGTGGTCTGAATGAGCGTGCTCGCCGTCGGCCTGTCGCACCGCACCGCCGAGCTGACCATGCTGGAGCGGGTGGCGGTCACCGCGACCGAGTTGCCGAAGCTGCTGCACAAGCTGCAGCAGGCGCCGGACATCACCGAGGTCATGGTGCTGTCCACGTGCAACCGGACCGAGGTCTACGCGGTGGTGGAGACGTTCCACGGCGGCCTCACCGCGGTCTCCGAAGCGCTCGCCGAGAAGGCAGGCGTCCCGTGCCCGACACTGCACGAAAGCCTGTACGTGCACTACGCGGGCGCCGCCATCGAGCACCTGTTCTCGGTGGCTTCGGGCCTCGACTCGATGGTCGTCGGGGAAACGCAGATCCTCGGCCAGGTGCGGGCCGCCTACGCCGCAGCGCACGAAGCGGGCACCGTCGGCAGCGCCCTGCACGGCCTGGTGCAGCGCACGCTGCGGGTCGGCAAGCGGGTGCACAGCGAGACCGCCCTCGGTTCGCTCGGCGCGTCGGTGGTGTCCGAGGCGCTGGCCGCCGCCGGTGACCTGGCCGGCCGCACCGCGCTCGTCGTCGGCGCGGGGTCGATGGGCGCGCTCGCCGCATCGCAGCTGGTCAAGACCGGGGTGCGGCGGATCGTGGTGGCGAACCGGACGTTCGCCACGGCCGAGCGGCTGGTGCAGAACATCGCCGAGTCCGGTGCCGACGCCGCGGCCGTCGGACTGTCCGAGGTCCCGCAGGCCCTGCTCGACGCGGACGTGGCGGTGTCGTGCACCGGCGCGAAGGGCGTGGTGATCGGCCCCGAGCACGTCCGCCCACGCGAGAAGGACCTGGTGATCTGCGATCTCGGCATGCCGAGGGACGTCGATTCCGCGGTCGAGCGGCTGCCCGGCGTGCGTATCGTGGACTTGGAGACGGTGCGTGACCGCATGGACCGCGCCGGTGACTCCAGCACCGCCAAGCACATCGCGCAGGCGTCCGGCATCGTGCTGGACGAGGTGCGGGACTACCTCGCCGAGCAGCGCACGGCGGCCGTCACGCCGACCGTCGCGGCATTGCGGCAGCAAGCGGCCGAGGTGGTCGACGCCGAGCTGTTGCGGCTGGACCGGCGGCTGCCGGACCTGGACCCGCAGGTCCGGCAGGAAGTGGCCCGCACGGTGCGCCGTGTGGTGGACAAGCTGCTGCACACCCCGACGGTGCGGGTCAAGCAGCTGGCCGCGGGCGGCGACCGGACCGACTACGCCCAGGCGCTGCGCGAGCTGTTCGGGCTGGACCCGTCGGCTCCCGCGGTGGTGTCGCAGCCCGGGGACCGTGACCGGGCACAGAACTGACAGGCAAGCAGCAGACCGTAACGACCAACCGGAAGTCATCCGTGACCAAGACCCTCAAGGTCGGCACCAGGGCGAGCGTCCTGGCTGTCGCGCAGACCGAGACCGTCGCCGCCGCGCTGCGCGCCGCGGGCCACGCCGTGGAGCTGGTGCGCATCACCACCCCTGGCGACCAGTCGACCAAGCCGATCGCGGAGATCGGTGTCGGCGTGTTCACCTCCGCGTTGCGCGAGGCGCTGCGGGCCGGCGCGATCGACCTGGCGGTGCACTCCTACAAGGACCTGCCGACGACGCCGGAGCCCGACCTGGTGGTGGCGGCCGTGCCGCGCCGGGCCGACCCGAGGGACGCCCTGGTGGCCCGGGACGGGCTGACGCTCGGTGAGCTGCCGCCGGGGTCGGTGATCGGCACCGGCTCGCCCCGGCGGGCCGCCCAGCTGCGCGCGCTCGGCCTCGGCCTCGAGGTGCGCGGCATCCGCGGCAACATCGACACCCGGATGGGCAAGGTCGACTCCGGCGAGGTGGACGCGGTCGTGCTGGCCAGGGCCGGGCTGGAGCGGGCGGGCCGCACCGACCGCATCACCGAGACGCTGGATCCGCTGCAGATGCTGCCCGCGCCCGCGCAGGGCGCGCTGGCGGTGGAATGCCGGTCGGCCGACGTCGAGCTGGAGCAGCTGCTGCACGAGGTGCTGGACGACTCGCACACCCGCGCGGCCGTCACGGCCGAGCGCAGCATGCTCGCCGCGCTGGAAGCCGGGTGCAGTGCCCCGGTCGGCGCGCTGGCCGACGTGGTGGAGGACTTGACCGACGACGGATCGGTGGTGACCCGGTTGTCCCTGCGCGGCGTCGCCGCGGTCGACGCCGACGCCGCCGCCCCGGCGCTGCTGCGTGCCTCGATCACCGGGGAGCTCGCCGAGGCGGAGTCGATGGGCAAGGCGCTCGCCGCCGAACTGCTGGAGCGCGGAGCGGCCCCGCGCGCCTGACCCGCCGCCCGCAGCGCCACGACGACAAAGACCGACAACCTGCTCGACACGACAAGGAGAAGTGCACGAGATGACCCCCGCACCGAAGTCCGCCGGGCGCGTCGCCTTCGTCGGCTCAGGCCCCGGTGATCCCGGGTTGATCACGGCGAACGCTCGCGAGCTGCTGGCCAAGGCCGACCTTGTCGTCACCGACCCGGACGTCCCGTCCGGCGTGCTGGCGATGGCCGCCGACGGCGCCGAGGTACGGCCCGCGGTCGGCGAGTCGGCCGAGGTCGCCAAGGACCTGGCCGCCGAGGCCAAGGCAGGCAGGCTGGTGCTGCGGCTGGTGTCGGGTGACCCGTTCACCCGCTCGGCCGTGATCGCCGAGGTCAAGGCGGTGGCCGAGACCGACGCGGTGTTCGACGTGCTGCCCGGTGTTCCGCCGGCGCTGGCCGTGCCCGCCTACGCGGGGATCGCGCTGGGCAGTGCGCAGACGACGGTGAACCTGATCGACTCGCGGGCCGAGGTGGACTGGGCGGCACTGGCCGCCGCTCCCGGCGTGTTGGTGCTGATCGCCACGTCGGCGCACCTCGGGCAGGCGGCCGCCGAGCTGATCGAGCACGGCCGCAAGCCGGACACTCCGGTGGCGGTGACCAGCAACGGCACGGTCAACCTGCAGCGCACCGTGGAGACCACGCTGGCACAGATGGCCGACGCCATCGGCGAGACGGTCGGCACGCTGGTGGTGACCATCGGGGACGCGGTGGCCGAGCGGGCCAAGCTGTCCTGGTGGGAGTCCCGGGCGCTGTACGGGTGGAAGGTGCTGGTGCCGCGCACCAAGGAGCAGGCGGCCGAGATGACCGAGCGGCTGCGCAGCCACGGCGCCACCCCGCACGAGGTGCCGACCATCTCGGTCGAGCCGCCGCGCAGCCCGGCGCAGATGGAGCGGGCGGTCAAGGGCCTGGTGGACGGCCGCTACCAGTGGGTCATCTTCACCTCGGCCAACGCGGTCAAGGCGGTGTGGGAGAAGTTCCAGGAGTTCGGCCTGGACGCGCGGGCCTTCTCCGGGGTCAAGATCGGCTGCATCGGCGAGGCCACCGCGGACCGGGTGCGGGCGTTCGGCATCACCCCGGAGATGATTCCGCAGGGCGAGCAGTCCAGCGAGGGCATGCTCAAGGAGTTCCCGCCGTACGACGACGTGCTCGACCCGGTCAACCGGATCCTGCTGCCGCGTGCCGACATCGCCACCGAGACGCTGTCCGCCGGGCTGGTCGAACGCGGCTGGGAGGTCGACGACGTGACGGCCTACCGCACGGTGCGTGCCGCCCCGCCGCCCGCCGAGACCCGCGAGATGATCAAGACCGGTGGGTTCGACGCGGTGTGCTTCACCTCGGCGTCCACGGTGCGGAACCTGGTCGGCATCGCGGGTAAGCCGCACGCGCGCACGCTGGTCGCCTGCATCGGGCCGAAGACCGCGGAGACCGCGCAGGAGTTCGGCCTGCGGGTGGACGTGCTGGCCAGCCAGCCCCGGGTGACCGTGCTGGTCGACGAGCTGGCGGCGCACGCGGCCAAGCTGCGCGCGGAGGGTGCCCTGCCGCCGCCGCGGAAGACCAAGCGGCGTCGCTCCTCGTCCTCGTCGAAGTAGGCAGCAGGGCGCATCAGGGGCGATGTGGACCTGGCCGCGGCCAGGTGATCGACGAGACGTTCCGGTGCGCGAGTCGGCTGTGCTTGCGGGCTCGCGCACCGGCTTTTTGCGGCGTACGTCCAGGTGAGGGGTGCGTCGTCGAGCGGGTGCGACGGAGTACCGTTTGATGAATGTTTCCCGAGCATCGACCCCGTAGGCTGCGCGGCACCGCCGCCATACGGCGGCTGGTCCGCGAGACAGAGGTGCGGCCGCGCCAGCTGATCCTGCCGCTGTTCGTGGCCGAGGGAATCACCGAGCCGAGGCCGATCGCCAGCATGCCCGGCGTCGTGCACCACACCAGGGATTCGCTGCGCAAGGCCGCGGTGGAAGCGGTCTCCGCCGGGGTGGGCGGGCTGATGCTCTTCGGTGTGCCCGCCACGCATGACGCGATCGGGTCGGCCGCCAGCAGCCCCGACGGCATCCTGAACGTCGCGTTGCGCGACCTGCGTGCCGAGCTGGGCGACGACACCGTGCTGATGGCCGACACGTGCCTGGACGAATACACCGACCACGGCCACTGCGGTGTGCTGGACGAGCACGGCAACGTGGACAACGACGCGACGCTGCAGCGCTACGCGGAGATGGCCGTGGCGCAGGCGGAAGCGGGCGCCCACGTGCTCG
The DNA here is from genome assembly GCF_002919275.1 of Thermocrispum sp. NCBI lineage: Bacteria > Bacillati > Actinomycetota > Actinomycetes > Pseudonocardiales > Pseudonocardiaceae > Thermocrispum > Thermocrispum sp. Next base: position 90,597 of record NZ_PKFA01000015.1, read on the forward strand.
GGCCGAGCGGCATGATGGACGGCCAGGTGGCCGCGATCCGCTCGGCGCTGGACGAGGCCGGTTTCACCGACGTGGGCATCCTGGCGTACTCGGCGAAGTACGCCAGCGCGTTCTACGGCCCGTTCCGCGAGGCGGTGAATTCGCAGCTGCGCGGCGACCGCAAGACCTATCAGCAGGACCCGGCCAACGCGCGTGAGGCGATCCGGGAGATCGAGCTGGACATCGCCGAGGGCGCGGACATGGTGATGGTCAAGCCCGCGCTTGCGTACCTCGACGTGGTCAGCCTGGCCGCCGAGTTGTCCACCGTCCCGGTGGCGGCGTATCTGGTGTCCGGCGAATACGCCATGCTCGAAGCCGCTGCGGAGCGCGGATGGGTCGAGCGGGAGCGCGCGGTGCTGGAGATGCTGACCTCGATCGTCCGCGCCGGCGCGGACATGGTGCTGACATACTGGGCGGCGGAGGCCGCGGCCTGGCTGTCCCGATGACCGATCGCTCTCCTTCCCCGCGTCGCGAGTGGGACGCCGGTGATCCGCGCCCGGGCGACGAGCCGGATCGGGACGTTCCGGAGCCGCCGTCCTCCCTGGGCGCGCCCGCCGAGCCCGGGCCGGACCGGACCGCTTCGGCGCCGCTGGCCTCGGACGACCCGTTGGCCGCTCCCGAGCTGGGTCAGGGCGGGCCACACACCGGCGTAGGTCCCGGCCGTGCCGGGCCGAGCCCGGCGGCGCAGGCACGCCCCGGCGGCCGGCTGAACTGGCATGATCCGGAGCTCCCCGAGGAGGAGCCGTCCGGCGGACCCGGCTACTCGGATCCGACGGATCCGCTGGAGCGGGAAGCGGCCGGCCTGCCGCCACTGGATTCGGGCCCACGCAGCACGGTGCCGCCGCCCCGCGAGATCACCGTCTCGCTCGCGCTGTGGCTGGCCGCGGCGGCCGCGACGGCGTTGGCGTTCGTGCTGATGATCGTCGACGTCGACGACATCGCCGAAGCGAACGTCGCCGCCTACAACCGCGCGGTGGAGGCGGGCGACCCGATCATGCGGACCGACATCACCGCGGACGACGTGCGGGCCGGTGCGTCCGGCTTGGTGTGGCTGTTGGGCAGCGGCGGCGTCATGCTGGCGATGCTGGTGGTGACGTTCGCCTACCGGATGCGCGAGGGAACCCGATCGGCGCGCACCGTGCTGGTGGCGTTGACCCTGGTGGTCGTTGCGTTCTGCGGGTTCATGCCCGCCGAGTACGTCAACCCCGCGCACTGGGCCGGGCTGGTGCTCGGCGGTGTGGCGGCCGTGTTGCTGTTCCTGCCCGCGGCGAACGCCTACCTGCCGAAAATCCAGGCCCCGAAACGGCGATGGCGAGGTGATCGGTGAGCGGGGAACGTGCCGTGCCGGACGCGCAGGACGTGCTCTACGACGACCCGGGGGGCAGCTGGCTGGCGCTGGCCTTCCCGTTCGGGCTGGCCGCGGCCGGCGTCGCGGTGGAAGCGGTCACCGGCCCGGTGTTCTGGAGCCTGTGGGCGCTCGCCGGCGGGGTCCTGCTGCTGTTCACCGTGCTTTGGGTGGTCGCCAGGCGCCGGTTCTGCCGCGTGCGGGTCACCCGCAGCGAGCTGATCCAGGGCCCCGAAGTGCTCGCCATCGACCGCATCGCCAAGATCCTCCCGGCGGGCCCGCGCGACGAGCAGGTCCGTGACCTGCGGGTCCTCGGCGGCGGGCACAGCATGCCGCGCAAGTACGAACCGGTGCGGCTGCAGCTGACCGACGGCACCAGGGCGCTGGCCTGGGCACGGGACGGCGAGGCGCTGCGCACCGCCCTGCGAGCCGCCATGGACGCATGAGAAGCTGACCACGTGAGCATGACCAGGACATCGGGCGAAGGGGGCCGGGGCGCCGACCAGGCGTTCGCGGACGCCGCCGGGGATCGGGCACCCGATCCGACAGGCGGGCCGCCGGCATCCGCGCCCACTCGCCCTGGGCGCCTGCACCAGCCGTGGCGGGCACTCGTCGCGCTGGCCGAGCTGATCCTGGCCGCGACGGCCGGGTGGCTGGCCGTCCGGCTGTGGCAGTCCGGGATCACCGTGGTGCCCACCCCGGACGGTTCGGTGGAGCTGACCCACTACCACGGCGACGCGATCAGCGGCGCGATCGGCCTCGGGCTGGTGGGTGTCCTGCTGGTCCTGGATGCCGGGCGGCAGCTGCTGCTCGCGGTGCGGGTCCGCTCGCGCAGGGGGCGGTCCGAGCGCACCGAACCGTGGCCGCCGTTCGACGAAGACGTCTGATGCGTGGACCGGAGGATGATGAGCTGCCAGGAGTCTCGAGCACTGTTCGACCGGGCGACGACGCTGACCCCGGGCGGGGTCAATTCGCCGGTGCGGGCGTTCAAAGCGGTGGGCGGCACCCCGCGTTTCATGGTGTCCGGCTCCGGCGCGTACCTGCGTGACGCGGACGGCAACACCTACGTGGACCTGGTCTCCTCCTGGGGGCCGATGATCCTCGGCCACGCGCACCCGGACGTCGTGCGGGCCGTGCAGGAAGCCGCCGCGTCCGGCTTGTCGTTCGGCACACCGACACGGGGCGAGCTGGACCTGGCCGAGGAGATCGTCGACCGGGTCGAGCCGGTGGAACGGATCCGGCTGGTCAACAGCGGCACCGAGGCGACCATGAGCGCGGTGCGCCTGGCGCGCGGCTTCACCGGCCGCAGCAAGGTGATCAAGTTCGCCGGCTGCTACCACGGCCACGTCGACGCGCTGCTGGCCCAGGCCGGGTCGGGGGTGGCCACGCTCGGGCTGCCGACGTCGCCCGGCGTGACCGGGGCGTCCGCGGCGGACACCATCGTGCTTCCGTACAACGATCTCGACGCGGTCAAGCTGGCGTTCAGCGAGAACGAGGGGCAGATCGCGTGCGTGATCACCGAGGCGGCCGCGGGCAACATGGGCGCGGTCCCGCCGCGGGAGGGCTTCAACGCGGGGCTGCGCGAGCTGTGCACGCAGCACGGCGCCCTGTTGATCATGGACGAAGTGATGACCGGCTTCCGGGTGTCCGCGTCGGGCTGGTACGGGCTGGAGCGGATCCCCGGCGACCTGTACACGTTCGGCAAGGTGATGTCCGGCGGGCTGCCCGCTGCCGCGTTCGGCGGCCGGGCGGACGTGATGGAGCACCTTGCCCCGAGCGGACCGGTCTACCAGGCGGGCACGCTCTCCGGCAATCCGGTGGCCGTGGCGGCGGGCCTGGCGACCCTCCGCGCCGCGGACGCCGAGGTCTACCAGGCGCTGGACGCCAACGCGCAGCGGCTCGGCGCCCTGCTGACCGAGGCGCTGACCAAGGCCGGGGTGCGGCACATCGTGCAGTACGCGGGCAACCTGCTGTCGGTCTTCTTCACCGACCAACCCGTGCACGATTACGCCAGTGCGCAGGCCTCGGAGACGTACCGGTTCGCGCCGTTCTTCCACGCGTTGCTCGAGCGCGGGGTGTACGCGCCGCCAAGCGCGTTCGAAGCGTGGTTCGTCAACGCGGCGATGGACGACGAGACGTTCGAGCGGATCGAGGCGGCACTGCCCGCCGCCGCCGAAGCGGCCGCCCGTGCCGAGCCCTGACGGGGAACCGCCGGAGGGTGCCGTGGTCTGCCTCATGAATCGGACCGCCACCACGGCGAGCCGGACCGGCGATGGGGCAAGGTGAACTTGGACAGTTCGCCCAAAGCCGGTGGTCACGGGGATCGTCACCGGCGGGCGCAAGGCTGAGGTAGCGGTAACCGATCCGGCGCGGTGCACGAGCGGAGGGGTTCATGACAGCGACCAGGACAGTGGTGCATTTCGTGCGGCACGGCGAGGTGCACAACCCGGAAGGCGTGCTGTACGGCAGGCTGCCCGGGTACAAGCTGTCGGAGACCGGCAACAAGCAGGCCCTCGCGGTGGCCGAGTACCTGGCCAATCACGACATCACCTACGTGGTGGCCTCGCCGCTGCAGCGCGCACAGGAGACCGCGGCGCCGATCGCGGCGGCGCACCGGCTGGAGGTCGACACCGACGAGCAGCTGATCGAGTCGGACAACTACTTCGAGGGCATGCGGGTGTCGGTCGGCGACGGGGCACTGCGGGATCCCCGCCATTGGCGCAAGCTGTGGAACCCGTTCCGGCCGTCGTGGGGCGAGCCGTACCTGGACATCGCCCGGCGCATGCTGGGTGCCGCCTACGCCGCGCGGGCGGCCGCGGAGGGGCACGAAGCGGTGTGCGTGTCGCACCAGCTGCCGATCTGGACGCTGCGCCGCTTCGTGGAGGGCAAGCGGCTGTGGCACGACCCCCGCAAGCGGGAGTGTTCGCTGGCCTCGCTGACCAGCTTCGAGTTCACCGGGCACACCATCACGGCCATCCGCTACGCCGAGCCGGCAGGCCGGACCGACCCGCGGGTGACCGGGGCATGACACCGGCGTCCGCGCGTCGTGGCCGGGCCCGTGCCCGGCGCGGCGGGCGCCTGCTCGCCGCGCTCGCCGCGGCGCTGACCTGCTGTTCCGCCGCGCTGGCCGGCTGCAGCACCGGCGACGACGCGGTGGTGAGCGGTTCCCAGTTCACCTTCGTCGCCCCTGGCGGCCAGACCCGCATCGAATACCCGCGTGCGGAGCGGCAGTCGCTCACCGTCACCGGCGAAGACCTGATGAACCCGGGCAAGCAGCTGTCCACCAAGGACTTCGCCGGCAAGGTCGTGGTGCTGAACGTGTGGGGTCAGTGGTGCCCGCCGTGCCGGGCCGAGGCACCCGAGCTGCAGCAGGTGCACGACCCGGACGGCGGCGTGGTGGTGCTGGGCATCGACGTGCGGGACCCGGTGCGCGAGACGGCGCAGGACTTCATGCGGGACCGCAAGCTCACCTATCCGTCGCTGTACGACCCGTCCGGCCGCGTGATGCTGCAGATGAAGGG